>NZ_QTQM01000004.1:0-280234 GCF_003854225.1 Burkholderia sp. Bp8986
ACGGTCGACGGCGTGTTCACGACGGTGCAGGACGTCGCGCAGACGGTGCTGTTCCTGTCGGCGTTCCCGAGCGCCGCGCTCACGGGCCAGTCGTTCGTCGTCAGCCACGGCTGGTTCATGCAGTAAGGTCCTCGCCTCTGTAACGGGAGGCGACTTCCACACCACCATCCATACCAAGGACGGCGTGCCGTCGGTCGACGCCACGCCATCCATCTCCGCCGTCCACGGCGGGATTTCTCGGAGCAACTGATGAAACCGCACGCGCGTACAGAAAAGCAGGCCGTCGATGCGGCGGACCTGCAACACGAAGCCGGCGCGCCGGCCGCTGCGCGGTCGCTGCCGTACGAAACCATCGCGCTCGTCCTGCAGGGCGGCGGCGCGCTCGGCGCGTATCAGGCCGGCGTGTTCGAAGGGCTGCACGAAGCGGGCGTTCCGCTTGACTGGATCGCAGGCATCTCGATCGGCGCGCTCAACACCGCGCTGATCGCCGGCAATGCGCCCGAACATCGCGTCGAGCGGCTGCGCCAATTCTGGGAAACGATCTGCCAGCCGGCGTTCTTTCCCGCGATTCCGGCCGCGTTCGAATTCGCGCTGTTCAACAGCATCGACCAGGTCCGCACGTTCTTCACCGCATCGCAGGCCGCAAGCGCGATGATGCAGGGCCAGCAGGGCTTCTTCTCGCCGCGCTTCCCGCCGCCGCTGCCGGGCCTGTCCGATCATCCGGAAAAGATCAGCTGGTACGACACGTCGGCACTGCGCGCGACGCTGCTCAAGCTGTGCGATTTCGACCGGATCAACTCGGGCGAGACGCGCGTGTCGGTCGGCGCGGTCAACGTCGGCACCGGCAACTTCGTGTACTTCGACAACTCGCGCATCCGCCTCGAGCCCGAGCACTTCATGGCGTCCGGCGCACTGCCGCCCGCGTTTCCGCCGGTCGAGATCGACGGCGAGTATTACTGGGACGGCGGCGTCGTGTCGAACACGCCGCTGATGGAAGTGCTGCGCGCGCGTCCGCGGCGCGACACGCTCGCGTTCCAGGTCGATCTGTGGAGCGCGCGCGGGCCGCTGCCGCGCACGATGGCCGACGTCGCGGAACGCACGAAGGACGTGCAGTATTCGAGCCGCACGCGTTTCGTCACCGATACGCTGCAGCGCGAACAGCGCTACCGCAACGTGCTGCGCCACGTGCTCGAGCAGGTGCCGGAAGAGCAGCGCAAGAACGACCCGTGGTGCATCGAGGCCGAAGCGATGTCGAGCGGGAAGAAATACAACATCCAGCACCTGATCTATCAGCAGAAGGCGTACGAGCACCACTACAAGGACTATCAGTTCGGTCTGTCGACGATGCGCGACCACTGGTGCGCGGGTCTCGACGACATCCGCAAGACGCTCGCGGTCAAGGACGGCCTCGCGCTGCCCACCAACGACGCGGGCTTCGTCACGCACGACATTCACCGCCGCCGGTGATGCCGTGTGCGACGGACCGGCGCGCAGGCTGCGCCGGTCCGTCCTCTGTTCCGATTCGACATGCCGATCTTCATTGCGCTGTTCGCGCTCATCGCCCTGGGATGGGGCGCCGTCCACCTGTTTCACGTCATCGCCGCGCAGTTCGGCCAGCCGGTCGCGATCGCGGCCGCCGTGCTCGCCGCCGCGATCCTGATCGCGCTGATCGCATGGTGGATCAAGCGCCGCCGCGACATCGCACCGAACACGAAGGAACAAGGCTGGACCCACATCGTGCATCGCGCGTGGGGCGAGGTGCGCGTGTCCGCGACGCAGGGGCTGCTGTGGCTGTCGCACGACGGCGCGGACGGCCGCTATACGTTGTCGCAGCTCGACGGCTGCGAGGCGGCGCCGATCGGCGGCCGCTGGCATCTCGTCGTGCGCGTGCGCGACGCGGTGCGCGGCGAATGGAAACTGCCGATGATGGACAAGCGCGATGCGCAGCGCTGGGCGCGCGTGCTGATGCTCGCGAAGGACAACCGGCTGTAGGACGGCGGCGCGGTTCCCTGAGCGCCCTAGCGCGCGCCGAGCGCCCACAACGCGTCGAGCACGTGCTGGGTCGACCGCTCGACCGGGCCGGCCCGATGCGCGATGCCCAGTTCGCGCCACAACGCCGGACGCAGCGGCCGCATGACGATGCGTGGGTCGGGCAACGGGGCGCCCGCCTCGTGCGGCAGCAGCGTCGCGCCGTAACCCGCGGCGACCAGGCTCTTGATCGCATCGTTGTAGTTGAGTTCGATGCGCGGCTCGGGCCGGTGGCCGCCGAGCGCGAACCATTCCGTCGTGAGCCGCGACAGGCGGGTGGTCGCATCGTTGAGAATCAGCGGGCGCGCGGCCAGATAGGCCGGCGTCACGCGTGCCGGCAGCCGCCAGTCCGCGGGCAGAAAGGCCAGCACCGGATCGCGCCGCCACGCGCGGATCGACAGCCCCGCGACCGCCGCCTGCGGCAGGGCGACCAGCCCGACGTCGAGCGAGCCCTGCGCAATCCGCGCCAGTGTGTCGTGCGACGTGAGCACCGCGATCTGGACATCGATGTCCGGATGCTGCTCGCGCAGCCGGGCCACCGCCTGCGGCAACAGATGGGCGATCGCCCCGGTCGATGCTCCGAGGCGCACCCGCCCGGTCAGGCCCTGCACTTGCCGCTCCACGTCGTCGAGGGTCGACTCGACCTCGGCCAGCAGACGGCGCGCCCGCTCCACCAGCACCGCACCGATCGTCGACGGCTGCACGTTGCCGCGCGTGCGCGACAGCAATGGCGCACCGATGCGGCTTTCGAGTTCGGCGACATGAAGGCTGACCGTCGGCGGCGCAAGATGCAGCAGTTGCGCGGCGGCCACGAAGGATCCCTGGTCGGCGATTGCGACCAACGTACGCAGCCGGTCCAGACTGATCTCGCGCATGCCCACCTCCCGTTCAGGAAAACTGAATCCGGTCATCAGGAAATTCAACTTTTCCTATTCTAGGCGTTCGATGGACGATACGGCTTTCCCGATGCCCGAAACGAGGAACGCGACCATCATGAGCCTCCCTACTGTCTATATCGACGGCGACCAAGGTACGACCGGACTGCAGATCCACGAGCGCCTGCGGGATCGCACCGACCTGCGGCTCGTCACGCTGCCGGATGCCGAGCGCAAGGACCCCGCGCGGCGCGGCGAAGCGATCAACGCGTGCGATATCGCGATTCTGTGCCTGCCCGACGCCGCCGCGCGCGAAGCGGTCGGCTTCATCCGGAATCCGGCGGTACGCGTGATCGATGCGAGCTCGGCCCATCGCACCGAACCGGAATGGGTCTACGGTTTCCCCGAGATGGCCGACGGGCACGCCCAGGCCATCGCACGTGCACGGCGCATCACCAATCCGGGCTGCTATCCGACAGGCGCGGTCGCGCTGCTGCGGCCGCTGCAACAGGCCGGCCTGCTGCCGCGCGACTACCCGGTGAGCATCCATGCGGTGTCGGGTTACTCGGGCGGCGGCCGCGCCGCCGTCGACGCATTCGAATCGAACGACGCCGCGCGCGCGAAACCGCTGCAGGTCTACGGCCTCGCGCTCGCGCACAAGCATGCGCCCGAGATCCAGCTGCATGCCGGGCTCGCGCACCGTCCGCTGTTCGTGCCGGCTTACGGCGCCTATCGGCAGGGCATCGTGCTGACGGTGCCGATCGAGCTGCGCCTTCTTCCGGCCGGCGTGACTGGTGAGTTGCTGCACACGTGTCTCGCGCACCATTACGCCGGCGCGCGCCATGTCGAGGTCACGCCGCTCGCGGATACGCGCACGATCACGCATCTCGATCCGCAGGCGCTGAACGGTACGAACGACCTGCGGCTGAGCGTGTTCGTCAATGACGATCACGGTCAGGTGCTGCTGTCCGCCGTGTTCGACAATCTCGGCAAGGGGGCATCCGGCGCGGCCGTGCAGAATCTCGACCTGATGCTCGGCACGGAGAGCGCTGCGAAAGCGGCTTGAACGCCGGAGCCGCGGGTGTGAGCCGCGGTTTGGGTGCGGGTGCGGGTGCGGGTGCGGGTGCGGGTGCGGGTGCGGGTGCGGGTGCGGGTGCGGGTGCGGGCATCATCGTCGGTCGGGCTCGTGCCTCGCGGCCATCGACGTATCGCTGCCTGTTGCGTCGTGTCGGCCCATGACGCGATGGCACGCACAAAACGGGCATGTGCCGACGTCACAGACATGCCCCCGTAAAAGCTCACCTTTCACCGATTTCAGCCCGCATCGTCGCTCGCCGCGGCATTCAACCCGGCGAGCGCCTCCGCCAGAAAATCGACGCACACGCGCACCTTCGCCGAAGCCGCGACGCGTTCCGGATAGACCGCCCAGATGTTCGCCGGCTGAATCACGTCCGGCAGCACGCGCCGCAGCGCGCCGCGTTCGATCAGCGGCCCCGCCTCCCAGATCGAGCGCAGCACGATCCCGCGCCCGGCCAGCGCCCATTGCACGGCCACCTCGCCGTGGTTCGTCGACAGCGCGCCGCCGACCTTCACCGTTGCCGTTTCTCCGCGCAGGTTCAGCCGCCACACGCCGAACGGATGGTCGCGCTCCTTGATCGCGAGGCAGTCATGCGACGCGAGATCCGCGAGCGTGCGCGGCGTGCCGCGTCGTGCGAGATAGTCGGGCGACGCACACAGCACGCGATAGTTCGCGGCCAGGCGGCGCGCGATCAGGTGATCGGCGATCTCGTCGCCGATGCGCACGTCGAGGTCGTAGCCTTCGCCCGCGACGTCGACGAGCCGGTCGAACAGATCGAGCCGCACGTTCAGCTGCGGATAGCGCGCGGAGAAGTCGAGCAACGCCGGCGCGACGACATGGCGGCCGAAGCCGAAGCTGCTCGAAATGCGCAGCGTGCCGCGCGGCACCGTGCGCGTGGTCGAGACATCCTCGACGAGATGATCGACGTCGTCGAGAATCTTCTCGGCACGCGCGAACACGCGTTCGCCGGCCTCCGTGACCGTCACGCGGCGCGTCGACCGATGCAGCAGCCGCGTGCCGAGCTGCGCCTCGAGCAGCGCGATGCGCTTGCTCACGTACGCGGGCGACACCGCGAGCTGCTCGGCGGCCGCGCTGAAGCTCGTCAGGCGGACGACCAGGCTGAAGACGCGCAGGTCGTCGAGATTCGGCGATTTGTTCACGATTCGTGGAAAGTCGATTAACCTTTCGCACGATTTTAATCTGAATGGAAATAAATAAAATGGCGTCACGTTCCGCTGCGCACGCTGCCGGCGGCCCGAACAGCCAAGGAGGCTTGCATGAGCGACAAGACGTACAGGATTGCCGTCATCCCCGGTGACGGCATCGGCCGTGAAGTGATGCCCGAGGGCCTGCGCGCGCTCGACGCCGTGACGGCGCGCTTCGGCATCCGTTTCCAGTTCGAACAGATCGACTGGGCGAGCTGCGACTACTACGCGCAGCACGGCAAGATGATGCCGGACGACTGGAAGGCACAGCTGTCGGACATGGACGCGATCCTGTTCGGTGCGGTCGGCTGGCCCGCGACGGTGCCCGACCACATTTCGCTGTGGGGTTCGCTGCTGAAATTCCGCCGCGAGTTCGACCAGTACATCAACCTGCGGCCCGCGCGCCTGTTCGACGGCGTGCCGTCGCCGCTCGCCGGCCGCAACGCGGGCGACATCGACTTCATGATCGTGCGCGAGAACACCGAAGGCGAATATTCGTCGGTCGGCGGCACGATGTTCGAAGGCACCGAGCGCGAAGTGGTCATGCAGCAGTCGATCTTCACGCGTCACGGCACCGAGCGCGTGCTGAAGTTCGCGTTCGAGCTCGCGCAGCGCCGCGCGAAGCGCCTGACCGTCGCGACGAAGAGCAACGGCATCGCGATCAGCATGCCGTGGTGGGACGCGCGCGCGGCCGAGATGGGCGAGCGCTATCCCGAGATCGCCGTCGACAAGCAGCACATCGACATCCTGTGCGCGCGCTTCGTGCTGCAGCCCGACCGCTTCGACGTCGTGGTCGCGTCGAACCTGTTCGGCGACATCCTGTCCGACCTCGGGCCGGCCTGCACGGGCACGATCGGCATCGCGCCGTCGGCGAACCTGAACCCGGATCGCACGTTTCCGTCGCTGTTCGAACCGGTGCACGGCTCCGCGCCGGACATCGCGGGCCAGTACGTCGCGAACCCGATCGCGATGATCTGGTCGGCGGCGATGATGCTCGACTTCCTCGGCAACGGCGCGGGCCGCGAACGCGAAGCGCACGATGCGATCGTCGCGGCGATCGAGGACGTGCTGCGCACCGGGCCGCGCACGCGCGATCTCGGCGGCCAGGCAGGAACGCAGGAAGTGGGTGAAGCGATCGCGGCGCGGATCGCAGGCTGACGGAACGATGCGCAGGGCGCGCGCAGGTGGTCGATGGATGCATGTTCAGGGGTGAGCAACACGACCGGCTGCCGCGCACCCTGGTTGATTCCGATGTGCGGGCCTGGACGCGCGCGTGTCGGTATCGATGTCGATTTCGAACGGTGAGCAACGCGATGCGGTGACACGCACGGTCACGTGTCGATCCATCGCCGTAACCGGCATCACGTCGAAGTCGAGCGGTGAGTTGCATCGCGCATCGCTACACACCGATCGAATCCCGCCAGTGTCGATGTCGCATTCGATTCGCGCGCGGGCAACGCAACGAAAGCGCGAGCACTGCAATGCGCACGGCGCTTCCGTCAGCGCAATCGCGCCGTTTCCTGCGAAGAATGATCGGTGAGACGCGGGACGTGAAGAATCACACCGTCCCGCACGGAATCGCTCCTTCTCCCGAAAACTCTCACCTCAATACACGGCTCCCGAATTTCCTCACCGTTGAGCACAGGCGGCACGCTCGATGCGTAATCGAACGCGTTCACGCGTCGTCATCGTGCTGCGTCACAGCCCGAGATCGGACAGGCCGGGATGATCGTCCGGACGGCGGCCGAGCGGCCAGTGGTACAGGCGGTCCGCTTCGCGAATCGGCAGATCGTTGATGCTCGCGTGGCGATGCGCCATCAAGCCGTTTTCGTCGAACTCCCAGTTTTCATTTCCGTATGAGCGGAACCAGTTGCCGGCGTCGTCATGCCATTCGTACGCGAATCGCACCGCGATGCGATTGCCGCCGAACGCCCACAGCTCCTTGATCAGCCGGTAGTCGAGCTCGCGCGTCCATTTCCGCTGCAGCAGGCCGACGATCTCGTCGCGGCCCGTCACGAACTCCGCGCGATTGCGCCACCGGCTCTGCGGCGTATAGGCGAGCGACACGCGCAGCGGGTCGCGCGTGTTCCACGCATCCTCCGCGGCGCGCACTTTCTGGCGCGCCGTGTCGAGCGTGAAGGGCGGAACGGGCGGACGAACTTCCGGGCAAGCGGACATGGGATGCTCCTGTTCAAGGTTGGGCTGCGCACGAACGCAGCCGGTTGGGACGCGTTACTGCGACGCTCGAGACACCGTATCGAGCAAGCATTCGGCGGCTGCGCGCGCATCGCGCGCCGCGACGGCATCGCCGCTGACGAGCGCCACGGCGATCGCGCCGTCGATCAGCACCAGCCATTGACGTGCGAGGCGGGCCAGCCCGCGGCGCTCGATCCCGGCTGCGTCGGCATACGCGTCGAACCGCTCGCGCACGAACGCGAGCAAGCGCGCCTTGTGCATGCGCGCGACGATGCGCACCGGATCGTCGGCGTCGGCAATTTCACCGGACGCGTTCAGGAATGCGCAGCCGTGAAAATCGGGTTCCACGAACCAGTCGCGCAGCACATCGAACATGCCGAGCAACTGCGCACGCGGCGACTTGCCGCGCGCCAGCGTCGCGTCGACGAACCAGCGCATCCAGCGTTCGTCACGGCGCTCGAGCGCGGCCACGACCAGCGCCTCCTTCGATTCGAAATGCGAATAAAAGCTCTTTCGCGCGGCACCGGATCGCTTCACGATCGCATCGACACCCGTGGCGTGGATGCCGCCCGAGTAGATCAGCGCCTCGGCCGCGTCGAGCAGCCGGTCGCGAACGGCCGGTTCGCCGGAGAGGTCATCATGTGTGTTCATGGGTTTACGGTAGAACGATCGTTCTCCCTCGTCAACAGCGGCGTGAAAAGGCCCTGCCGTCGGAAGGGCCGAACGCCGCATGGTCCCGATGGCGGGCGGCGCATTGCAGCCGGCGTTTACGACATTTTTTCTTGAAGCTGGCGCGGGGGGCTCACTACACTTCGGTCACCCTGTCTGGCCGAAAGGACATCATGCAGCGACCGGAATCCGCACGCTCCGCGCGTGCCTATGCGGCTTATGCGAAGCGGCTCGACGGCCGCGTGGTGGTAAGGCGTTTCGATCCGCGCAGCGATTCGTATGAGTCGCTGACCGCGTTGCTGCATCGTGCGTACGCGCCACTCGGCGCCGCGGGCTTCAACTGTCCGGGTGTCGACCAGCCGGCGTCGGCGACGCGCGAACGCATGCTCACCAGCGAGTGTTTCGTCGCGCTCGGCAACGCGCATCTGGTCGCGACGATCACGATGCAACCGCACGATCCCGATTCGCGTTGCGATCCGTATCGCAGCCGACGCGTCGCGACGCTCGGCCAGCTGGCCGTCGATCCGGTCTGGCAGGACCGCGGCATCGGCCGTGCGCTGCTCGCGTTCGCGCAACGGCGGGCTGCCGCGCGTGGCGCGACGCACATCGCGCTCGATGCGCCGCATGCGGCTGTCCGGCTCGTCGACTTCTATCGTCGCGAAGGGTTTCGGTTGATCGACGTGATGCGGTTTGCAGGACACAGCTACGACAGCGCGATCCTGTGCAAGGCGGTTGGCGGAGCGGGCGCGCCGATGCCTGTATCCGACACGACATCGATCGACGTCGCGCAGCGCGCCGGAGCGGCGTCGTGAGACACGAAAGCGACGACGATCGCGCGCGGCTCGCACTACGTCACGCCCGCACGCGGGCAGCACTGCGCATGCGCGGGCTGGTGAAGCTGACTGTCATCACGATCACGGTCACGCAGCTGCTGACGCTCGCGTTCGACAGCCTGCTCGTGTTGCTGGGCGACACGCCGGAAGCCGCGACATTGCTGCTGTTCCGCTTCGTCACGTGCGCGCTGGTCAGCTCCTGGCTTCAGGCGGACGCATCGCGCGCGTATCGGCATGCAGCGCAAAACGGACTCGTGACGGTGCCCGGCGCGCATGGGGATCTGATCGAAATCGCACCGCAATGCCCGAAACGCTGGCTCGTCGTGTTGAGTCTGCAACTCGAGCCGCGATGGCCGAACGGTGAGCGGATCGAATAGCAGGCAGCGCACCGATCGATGCCGGCTGGCGGGCTGATGGGTGAGTTGCATGTCGGTGATCGGCTCACGCCTCGAGGCCGAGCCGTGACCGGGTTGCGTGGTGACGTGCTGGCGCTGACGCAGGGCAAAACCATGACACGCGATGATGCGGCAAGGGCCCACTATTCAGGCACGACAAGCGAAAACGGAAGGGCAGGAAGAAAGGCACGCGCCGAGCGACGCGACGGAGTGGGCAGCGGAGCGGCGCTGATGGGTGAGGTGCATGCGCGATTGCATGTCACCGATGAGTGCTGCGGAATCGAAGTGCGATCGCCCTCGTATCGCTGACGAGAAACGACGTGCAGCCCGTTGAATTCCACGCCTGCGCGACACGCGGCAGCATGATCGAGCCGCCGTTCGGTACGCAAACACAGCTCCCGAATATTCTCACCTTACGCGTTCGTCGAAGCGGCCCAGCCCCGACAAACGCTCATGCCCGCACGAGCGGGGCAGCCGGCAAACGTACCGAACCGCCCCGCCGGCGCTCAGACCGTCCAGTCGAGAATCACCTTGCCGCTTTCACCCGACAGCATCGCGGCGAAGCCTTTCTCGTAATCGTCCGCCGCAAAGCGATGCGTGATGATCGGCGACAGATCGAGACCGCTTTGCAGCATCGCGACCATCTTGTACCAGGTCTCGAACATCTCGCGACCGTAGATGCCCTTGATCTCGAGCCCCTTGAAGATCACCTGGTTCCAGTCGATCGCCGTCTGCGCGGGCGGAATGCCGAGCAGCGCGACCTTGCCGCCGTGATTCATCGCCTCGAGCAGGCTCGTGAACGCGCTCGGCACGCCCGACATCTCGAGACCGACGTCGAAGCCTTCCGTCATGCGCAGGTCGGCCATCACGTCGCGCAGCGACTCGCGCGCGACGTTGACCGCGCGCGTCGCGCCCATCTTGCGCGCAAGTTCGAGCCGGTAGTCGTTGATATCGGTGATCACGACGTTGCGCGCGCCGACGTGCTTCGCGATCGCGACGGCCATGATGCCGATCGGGCCCGCGCCGGTGATCAGCACGTCCTCGCCGACGAGATTGAACGACAGCGCTGTATGCGTCGCGTTGCCGAACGGATCGAAGATCGACGCGAGATCGTCGGAGATCTCGGGCGGAATCTTGAACGCGTTGAACGCGGGAATCGCCAGGTACTCGGCGAACGCGCCTTCACGATTCACGCCGACGCCGACGGTGTTGCGGCACAGATGCCGGCGCCCTGCGCGACAGTTGCGACAGAAGCCGCACGTGATGTGGCCTTCGCCTGACACGCGATCGCCGATCGCGAAGCCGCGCACTTCCTGCCCCATCTCGACGATCTCGCCGACGTATTCGTGACCGACGTGCATCGGCACGGGAATCGTCTTCTGCGCCCAGTCGTCCCACTTCCAGATATGGATGTCGGTGCCGCAGATCGCCGTGCGGCGAATCTTGATCAGCACGTCGTTGTGTCCGACTTCGGGGCGCTTCACGCGCGTGAGCGTGAGGCCCGGGCCGCGTTCGAGCTTTGCCAGTGCTTTCATGGTCGCGCCTCCGTCAGAGGATGCCGAGCGACTTGCCGACGCGCACGAACGCGGCGACCGTCTGATCGATCTGTTCGGGCGTATGCGCGGCGCTCATCTGCGTACGGATGCGCGCGCGACCGCGCGGCACGACCGGGAACGAGAAGCCGATCACGTAGACGCCTTCGGCCAGCAGCTTGTCGGCCATGTTGGTCGCAAGCTGCGCGTCGCCGAGCATCACCGGGATGATCGGATGCGCGCCCGGCACGAGCGTGAAACCCGCGGCCGTCATCTGCTCGCGGAAACGCGCGCCGTTCTCGCGCACGCGTTCGCGCAGCTTCGCCCCTTCGTCGCTGCCGAGCAGTTCCAGCACCTTCAACGACGCCGCGGCAATGCTCGGCGTCAGCGTGTTCGAGAACAGGTACGGGCGCGAACGCTGGCGCAGCAATTCGACGATCTCGCGGCGGGCCGCGACGTAGCCGCCCGATGCGCCGCCCAGCGCCTTGCCGAGCGTGCCGGTGATGATGTCGACGCGACCGTCGACGCCGCAGTGCTCGGGCGTACCGCGGCCATGCGCGCCGATGAAGCCGACCGCGTGCGAATCGTCGACCATCACGAGCGCGCCGTAACGATCGGCGAGGTCGCAGATGCCTTTCAGGTCGGCGATGATGCCGTCCATCGAGAACACGCCGTCGGTCGCGATCAGCTTGTGGCGCGCGCCCGCGGCGTCGGCTTCCTTCAGCTTCGCCTCGAGGTCGGACAGGTCGTTGTTCTTGTAGCGGAAACGCTTCGCCTTGCAGAGACGGATGCCGTCGATGATGCTTGCGTGGTTCAGCTCGTCGCTGATCACCGCGTCGTTCTCGTCGAGCAGCGTCTCGAACAGGCCGCCGTTCGCATCGAAGCAGCTCGAATAGAGGATGCTGTCCTCGGTGCCGAGAAACGATGCCAGCGCGCTTTCGAGCTGCTTGTGCACGGTTTGCGTGCCGCAGATGAAGCGCACCGACGCCATGCCGAAGCCGTCCTGGTCGAGACCGGCCTGCGCCGCGGCGATCAGGCGCGGATCGTTCGCCAGACCGAGATAGTTGTTCGCGCAGAAATTCAGCACGCCGGCACCGCCGGCGAGCCGCACGGCCGCCGCCTGGGGACTCGCGATCTCGCGCTCGGTCTTGTAAAAACCGTCCGCGCGGATCTGGTCGAGCGTCCCGCGCACCTGGGCGAGAAAGGCATCACGCATCGCAAAGCTCCTGACAGGGATTCGCATCCCGTCGCGCGCCACTCGTGGCGGCGGCGCAACGGCCTGCTACTGTTATAGTCGGTCGTTCGGTTGACCGCACTTATCCGATATTCCGAACTAGAATTCGAAATACCGAACAACTCTAAGCGAACGGAAACCAAATGGCAAGTTCCTCCGCGTCGCGGCGCACGCCTGCCAGCGCCGCACCGCAAGCGCCGGGCGTGACGCCGCCGCGCGTCGGCGAGCAAATCCAGCGCCTGCGCAACGAGCGCAAGCTGACGCTCGACGACCTGTCGCGCGCCGCTGGCGTGTCGAAGTCGATGCTCTCCGAGATCGAGCGCGACAAGGCCAATCCGACGATCGCGGTCGCATGGCGGCTCACGAATGCGCTCGGCATCACGCTCGACGAGCTGTTCTCTCAGCCGAAAGCGCCGGAGACGATCCGCGTGGACGGCCCGCACGACATCCCGACGCTCGCCGGCCACGACGGCCGCTATCAATTGCGCGTATGGGGCCCGATCGACCTGGCCGGCAAGTTCGAGTGGTACGAACTGACGCTGCCGGGCGGCGGCGCGCTCGTATCGAACGCGCACGAACCCGGCACGCGCGAGCACCTCACCGTGCTGCAGGGCGCGATGGAAATCGAAGCCGCGGCGGCGAGCCGACGCCTGAAGGCGGGCGACACCGCGCGCTACCCGGCCGACACGCCGCACGCGATCCGCAACCCCGGCAAGGCCGAGGCACGCGCACTACTGATCGTGATTCATCGCTGACGATGCGGCTAGCTGGCCGAAAGGCCAGTTGCGGAAAATACTGTATGTTTGTACAGTAAACGAACATTCCGCCATGCATGGCCGGGGCGGCGCACCGAGGCGCCCGCGCCGGTCGACAGGAGCCTGCGATGACAGAAGAACAAGATTTGGCCGCGCTCAGCTTCAAGGCTGCCGCGCACGACCTCGAACTGATCGTCCGCCATATAGCCGGGCGCTACATCCGTCAGCGCGTCCCGCTGTCGTGGCGCCTGCTGCACGCGATCGAAGCCGAGGCGCTCGCCGATCTCGGTTTTGCCAGCCGGCACGAGGCCGGCATGCGTCAACTGTTCGAACGGCCATCGGACATGACCTTTCCCGAAACGGACGATCCGATCGACTTCGGCCGATCGAACGCGCTGCCCGCCGTGTTCTCGTTCGCGGTCCTCGCGTATGAAGCCGCGGCCAAATCGCAGGAAGCGGCGCCCCGCGAACGCGTTCACCGCCCGTCGAAGGCGTGGGGCGACTGACGTCAGGCCCCGAGCGTCCGACACGGTGGGCGGCTCCCGCATCCTGCTGTCCGCGACGTTGCGGAAAGGGCTACCATATACGCAACTAACGGAATAAATAACATGTCCCTTCCCACGCCCTCCGACACCCCGGCACGCCCGGAAGAAAAGGATCTGTTCGACCGCGGCGCGTCCGACTGGATCATCTCGCCCGAAGCCGCGTTCGACGCGTGGCTTGCCATGCAGGACTACCGCCGTTCGTCGGCCGACGTCTACCGCGCACAATGGGGCGCCTTTCTTGCGTGGCTGCGTGCAAACCAGAAAAACCTGGCCACGGTCGATACCGCAACGATCGCGAACTTCGTCGGCGAGCTTCCGATCCGGAAAACGCAGCGAATGCGTTATTTGCGGCTGATCGAACGCGTGCTCGACCACATCCGGCGCACCGAGTTCGCGTCCACCAACCCGGCCCGCTTCATTGCTCAGGATGGCGAAGCGAACTGGCGTCAGGCACGCGACAACGAGCCAACCGGTTTCCTGACGCCGGCCGAACGCGCAAAGTTGCTGGCCTATCTGTTTTCGCCGATCGGCGTGTCCGGCTCCGCGTACTGGAAAGAGCGCCGCGACCGCGCGCTCGTCGCCGCGTTTCTCGGCGCCGGCGTGAAGACCGGCGAAGCACGCGTGCTCACGATTAGTTGCATCAATACGAGCGGAACGTCGCTGCAGATCCCGTCGACGCATCCCGATTTCGCGCGCGAAACCCATCTGGCGTCGTTCGCGATCGCGTTGCTCGAAGCATGGCTCGTGGAGCGCAAGCGCCAGGAGATTCCCGGCGAGCTCGTGTTTCCCGCATCGCACGCCGGGCGGCCGATGCACAAGGCGACGATGCTGCGCGCGATCGACGCGATCGTCGAATCCGCCGGGCTGACGTCGTCGCGCACAGCGCGCGCGAGTCCGCAAACGCTGCGCAATACCTATGCGGCCGAGCTGTTCGAACACGACGTACCGCCCGAGCGGGTCGGCAAATGGCTCGGCTTCGTGCGGCCGATCTCGTCGAACCGGCTGCACCGCGCGTGGAAAAACTGGCGTGACGATCTCGCGAATGGTGACGCTTCCGACCAGGACGAAACTCACTGATGACGAACCGGCTGCTCACGCGACGTGATCCGTGAGCAGCCTTGTGCGGCGTAGCCTCACCGTTTCCCCGCTCCCGAAAAACCTCACCTCACACGTCCCGAATCACCTCACCTGTGCGATCGCTGTGCCGACCGGCGCGTCAATCGCGTGCAAAGCGTGCGATCGCTTCGAATCGTGAAGGCCAGGGCCCCGACGCATGTTCGCATTCGGGGCACGATACTTCGAACCCGTCGTCGCCGTGCGACAACTCCGGTTCGCCATCGCAATGCGGGCACTGGGTCGGCACCGGAATTTCATGGTCCAGTGACGTCCCGATCGCGGAAAACGCATCGGCATCCAGCTGACCGGCATCGGCCAGGCGCCGGATCAGCGCGGAAATCTCCGGGTTCATCCCGCGGCTCGCGCGCAGCGTATTCACCTCGCGCGTCGCGCGCTCCAACTCGTCGCCCTGGCTGCGAAGCTGTTCCTCGAGCCGGTCCGCGCGGGCCTTGGTCGAACTCAGTTGCTGAAGGAAATCGAATTCCTTGCGTTGCACGTCGCGCAAACCGCTCTGATAGGTCGCCGCCATGCTGCGCAGCGAGTCCAGCTCGACCAGCATCGGTTTGACGCGGCGCTCGGCTTCCGCCACCGCATCCTTGATCTGCTGCGCATAGTGTTCGGTGCGCTGCTGCAATTCGGCTTGCAGCGTGTCGATACGGTCGCGCAGCGCCGCGTTCTGCGTCTGTTCGGCATCGACGCGGCCGGCCATGGCGGCCAGTTCCTTTTCGAGTCGGGCGACTGTGGTGAGCAGCGTCGCCTCGTTTGCCGAACCGTGCGTCGATTGCGAGGCCAGCTGCACCTCGAGCTCGGTCACACGTGCCTGCAGCTGCTCGTTGCGGGCTTCGCTGCGCGTCAGCGCGCCCTCGAGGGTTTCCTGGCGAACCGTGGCGTCGCGCAGCCGCTGTTCCGCATCGGTCACGCCGGCGCGGATCTGCTCGCGGTCGACATCGAGACTTTCCCTGGCCGCTTTCAACGCCTCTTCATATAGCGCGCCAAGCAATGCGCCCGCCTTTTCCTCGACCGCTTTCGGAATCGCCGCACCGTCGAGCCGAACCTTCGACGCGGCGCGGATCCGTTCCCAGAAATGATCGATGTCCTTCGGAATGTCGCTGGCACTGCCGGTCTGGGTCAGATCGCGGACATTGGCGGCCGACGGCCGGATGCCGAGATCGAAAAACAGGCGCTTGCAGGCATGCAGCGACAACTCCTGGCGGCGCGCGCCGCTCGCGCGTAGCGATTCGAGTTCTTCCCGGATGGCTTCACGTATTTCATCCAGCGTCATGGCAGGACTCACAGACATTGAAATGTTGTGATCATAACGGAATACGTATTTTTTGATACCTGTTTTTGTCGGCCGCGGTGAATTTACGTCACTGTGCACAGAAATCGGCGCTGTGAGCCGATCTGGATGAGCCAGCGTCCCGATTCCGTGAAACAAAGCGAAGAAAGCGAGCCAAGTACTTGTGCTGAAAGCGTTTTTTAGCAAGCCCCGAAAAAGGGCATTTGTTTCACATGATGGGCGTCACGCTCACTGTCGGTGTTCAGGGGTTGGGGTCTCTGTGGAAAACTCGACGACCGATGTCTTGAGAGTATTAGAAGTAAACACCCTTGAACCCTTAGTTAAAAACGTTAACGCCACGGCACAGCCTTATGTAGTAAGGCTTTCCGGCCGACAAGGTGAAGTTTTACGGGAATCAAGGTGATCTTCTGCGGGAGCTGAAGTGATGGGGTTCGGGGATCTGCGTGAGCCGATGCAGGAAAGGTCGTGAGCGGATTCGGGATCACAGTGAAATGCGAGATTTCCCAAAGGTGAGGTTTTTCGGGGCCGCACAGCCATGGAACCCGCGCTGTGCCTGCGCGCACAGTTTTCTGCCTGTGCAGACATAGGTGAGAATTTGCGGGACCTTACTCGCGCCCCTATTCTGCCCATCTTTTGGGCAGTTTTCATGAAAGGTGAGGTTTCACGGGACTCCACAGGGATTTGCTGTGAGGATTTCCGGGAACCGACGGTCATTTTGCACAGCAAAAGTGCCCTGTGGGGCCTGTGAAGCCTGAAAGGTGAGGCTTTTCGGGAGCGAAATCCGGGTTTTCCTGCCCGGATCCCGTTGAGGTGAGCTTTTTCGGGACATCGATCACAGGCTGTCGTTTGCCTGATAGGTGAGTCTTTTCGGGAGCGCCATTTGCTCGAAAATAGGGCAAAGGTGAGGCTTTTCGGGACCCATAACGGGGCGAATTCGCTGAAAAGCCCGCCGGGACTGGCAGAAAACTGATTTTTGCTGTGCCACTTTTTGGCACAGGTGAGAGTTTTCAGGAGTCGATACACAGCTGCCGCCGACGTTCGCCTGCCGCAAAGGTGAGGCTTTTCGGGGGGGCGATCGCCGGACACAGCGGAACGCCTGCTGCACACAAGTATCGGACGGCATTGACATTTTTGATACCGCGGCGGTTACGGTGAGGTTTTTCGGGAGCCGTATCCGCGTCCGTTGGAGCGCCGCTTTTTTCAATAAGGTGAGGCTTTTCGGGAGGTCCTGGCTGGCGATCCCGCGTGTGCCGGGGACTTGTCTGGATCCGGGGCACAGAATTCCGAGCCGTTGAGGTGAGAATTTTCGGGACCGAACGGTTTCCGTGCGCTGTACAATGCGCGCCCGGGCCTGTGAATCGGCTTCGATGGCCTCGCGACGCATCCTTTTTGGCGCGGTTTCCGGGTGCCGGGCGTGGTTGCGGTCGCCCCGGTCAGCCGCGCCTGTACATGCATACAGGCCGGTGCGGGCCTGTCCGCTCGATGTCGCGACGTCCAGTGGCGACCCTGTGACGAGGACCCGGAAGTGCAGTCGCAAAATTACGACAAATCGAAAGGTGAGCCGATACGGGAGCAAGTTTCGCACGTGTCGAGCACAGGCGAAAATCTGTGAATCCGCGCATCCCGCGACACGTCTGGACGAGTCCGAAACGCTGTAAATCCGGACCGGTGAGGGTTTTCGGGAGAGGGTTGGGGTGAGTGCCGTTTCACACGCGCACTTCACCCGCTATGGTGAGCATGTCGTTCTGGACGCACATCACCACAGGCGCTATCCTTCCGTGAAACTTCTCCTCCGACCCGACGCATGGCAACGAAGCGCGCCAAGAAAACCGATGTGGATGTGGTGAGTGCCAGTTCAGCCGAATTGCGTAAGGCCGTCGAGGCGATCGCAATTCAGCCGAAGAGCGGCAAGATCACGCTCCTGACCCGCAAGCTGTTCAACGTCCTGCTCGCCGTCGCGCAGCAGGCCGACGACTCGGGCGATACGTATCGCGCGCTGCTGTCGGATATCGTCGCCAACTCCGCCTTCGATTCGAACGACACCGCGCTGGTGAAGGAACACCTGCGCCGCATGGTGTCGGTCCAGGTTGAATGGAGCACGGGGACGTCGAGCCAGAAGCCGGGCCGCAAGTGGGGGATCTCGACGCTGATCGCCGATGCCGAAATTCTCGAGGATCCGGCTACCCGCCGCGTGTGGGTCGAATTCTCGTTCGCACCGAAGATCAAGAAGAAGCTGCTCGACCCGGTCCAGTACGCGCGTCTGAGCCTGCAGTTCCAGAGCCAGCTGCGCAGCAGCGCCGGTCTCGCGCTCTACGAGATCTGCGTGCGCTACCTGACGAACCCGAGCCACCTGACGATGCGCGAGCCGTGGGAATGGTGGCGGCCGATCCTGTCGGGCACGCCCGATACGGAAGCCGGCGACGAGGCGAAGCGCGAGTACAAGTACTTCAAGCGCGACTACCTGCGTCCGGCGATCGCCGAGGTCAATGCGGTCACCAATATCTTCGTCGAACTGATCGAACATCGCGAAGGGCGCCGGGTCGCGGAGATCCAGTTCCGTGTGACCGAGCGCAAGCAGCCGATGCTCGCGCTCGACGAGCATCCGAACGTGTTCGACAGCACGCTGGTCGACCGGATGGTGAAGCTCGGCATTCCGCTCAAGGAAGCGCAGACGCTCTACGCGGACAGCGAGGAAAACCGGATTCGCGCCGCGCTGCAGATGACCGAGCAACGGATGCGCAGCACGACGCTGCCGCCGGTGCGCAGCGCGCCCGCGTTGTTCAAGGATGCGCTGAAGAAGGGTTATGCGCCGCCGGTCGAGTCCGTCGACGCGCTGCCGTCGGGCGCGCCTGCCGCGAAGGTCGTCGCGGCGCAGCCGGACGATCTGAAGGCGCGTCTGTTGAGCGAATTCGCGGCGTTCCGCCGCAAGGAAGCGAAGGTGCTGTACGAGGAGCAGGGCGACGCGGAGCGCGAAGTGGCGCGCGAGTCGTTCGAGTCGGAAGTGCTGCCGACGATGGGCTCGCACCTGCGTGACGACTGGCGCAAGCGCGGCCTCGATTCGAAGCTGGCCGAGACGGCGTTTTTCGACTGGCTGGCTCAGAAGACCTGGGGCGAGCCGACCGACGGCGACCTGCTGTCGTTCACCCTGAATCAATCGCGGGCCGCCTGAGGCCTGTTCAGGCCCCTCTGACGGGCCGCCGCCGGCCGCCCGCCCAACCGGCGGGCCCGGCGCATCGCCAGGCCCTGCCGGCCGTTTCCATCAGTCCGACAACAGCATCCGCTCGAGCTGCTCGAGGATCGCGTCGCGCTTGTCCTTCGGGAGGCCGCGCAGGCGCAGTTCGATGCGGTCTTCGCCATACGACTTCAGGTCGCCGACCGACTTGCCGCCGAGCTTGATCTCGAGACGCTGCGCATAGCGCTGGCGGCCCGCCGGCTTCGGCGTTTCCTGCGCCGCGACGCGGCCCTTGACGATGTCCGACACCTGACGCGTGCTGAGATCGTCGGACACGATCTTGTTGATCAGGCGCAGCGTCGCCTCGGTGCCGCGCGCGTTGTGATAACGGCCGACCTGATACGCCATGTTCGAACCGAAACGATCGGGACGCGCGACCATCTCCTGCATCACGCTTTCCGGCAGCTTGCCGATCGACAGCGCGACCGCGACCGTCGACTCGTCGAGGCCGAGATGCTCGGACAGTTCCTTCTGACTCAGGAAGTGCTTGTCGTCGAGGAAGCGGCGCCATACGACGGCGTTGTCGAACACCGTCTGCGAATCGCGTTGCACGTTCAGGTCGTAGCCGAGCTTGTAGCTCTGGATCCCGATCGGCACGTCGATCACGATCGCCTTTACCGACTCCTTGTTCGCTTCCTTCAGCGCGCGCACGCGGCGGCCGCCATCGCTGACGAAATACGAACCCGGATTGTCATAGTCCGGAATCACGTGGATCGCCTGCTGCTGCCCCTGCTTCGCGAGGTTGACCGCGAGTTCGGCAATCGACGACTTCAGATAGAAGTGCCGCGGGTTGAACGGACTATGCTTGATCGCCTTCAACGGCAGTTCGATTACCTGGCCGGGCGCATAGCGGTTCTCGAGGCGCCACGCGCGATATTGCGGCGACTCGTCGATCGACGGATCGAGCAGGACGTCCGGAGACGGTGGCGGCGTGATGTCCTTCTTGGCGGACTTCGTCGGGACCGGCGTGGCCGTCTCGGATTTGACGATGCCGTCGATGGCATTCAGCCGATCAAGCGCCGTGCGCTTCTCGCTCGTCGTGATATCCGGGCGCGCTTGGAATCCTTTTGCAAATTGGGAGGGTTTCATGTGACTCCTTTATGCGCATAAAGTCAGGGCAGCATGGCGACGATTTCGTCGGCACATGCGCGAATTTCCGCGGCGGCCAGCTTGGCGCCGCGATCGTTCATCTGCAGCACGGTCTGACCGAGCGCCATTGCCTGCTTGTACGCTTCCCGGGTCGGGATTTGCGTCTTCAGCAACGGGAAGCCGAGCTCCTCGAGCGCACGCTTGAGCTCGCGGGTCAGCATGCGCTTCTCTTCGGTCTTGTTCAGCAGGAAGACGGCACGGAGGTCTTCGTTCATCACCTGCGCCTGCTGGATCAGCTTCACCAGCCCGACGCTCGACCAGTAATCGGCTGGCGACGACGAAGTCGGAATCACGGCGATCGATGCGGCCAGCAGCACGACGCCGGAGACTTTCTCGGTGATCGACGGCGGGCAATCGACGACGATGATGTCGTAGTCGTTGATGAACTTCTTGATCTCGCGATGGATTTGGCCGCCGGCTTCGGCGAGATTGACGACCGGGAACGGGATGCCGGCGTCGCTGTCACCGGATGCGCTCGACCAGTGAACCAGTGTGTTTTGACCGTCGGCGTCGATGACGAGGACGCGCTTCCCTTTCTCATGGAATGCCGCGCCGAGGTGCATGGCAATCGTGCTTTTGCCGACGCCACCTTTTTGTTGAGTGACTGCAATGATTTCCGCGGCCAATTTTCACTCCTGTTTTTGGTCGTTGGAATTTTACAGGACGATATTTATATTTCAATGAAATTGTCGTTTGCCAACTACGCGTTAGCCATTCGGGCTATCGGTTTATGCGCATAAACGAATGGGGACGCTGGCTGACTGCAGCGGATGGCGGCGAGATTGCTGCGGTGGATGATGAGCGGATGGATCGTCGTGACGACAGGCGTTTCTGCCCCCTCGTTCGAGAAGCTGATCGGCGCAATGTGTTGGCGCCTGCCCCGTCGATAGCCGAACGCGCGGGGCCTTGGTGACGGAGGAGTTTGTGCGCATAAACTTCGGCGGTGCTGGAGAGGATCTGCGAGTCGGCGTCCTCGCTTGAGCACGAGCCTGGATGACGAACGCGGCGCGACTCAGGCCGGCGCGATACTCGCGCCGTGCGCAGCGTGCAGTGGTGAAGCGGTGAAGCGCTGGCCGCCCCCAGCGTTTATGCGCATAAACCATCGAGAGGCTCGGCCGCGATCGGCGGCCCCACGTCGGCAAGCGCGCATTAATACGTCCCGCGACAATGCCCCGGACGGACGCGATCGCGTATCGCCCCGCTGATCGTTCGAGGCATCGAAGTGTCCGGCCCAGTCGCGATATCAGTGGACCTCCCCACCTCGCGAAGCGACAGCTTTATGCGCATAAACTCGGCGACGGATAAAACCAAAACCGTACGGTGGCCCTCGCGTCGGAACCTCCAACACGCCAGAGCGATGCGTCGTTGTTCATCTGCGCTCCCCGCCGCAGACGTCCTTGGCGATTGCCCATACAACGCACTTTATGCGCATAAAGGCATCACGCGCTCTGCACGCTCGTCGGCGCGAACGATTCCTCCCCGCACGCCGCACCGTACTCCAACTCCCCTTTCGCCCGCGCGCCGGTCCCCGCCGAAACGCACGCAACCAGACTGGCTACAATACGTGCCTTTCCTATCCAGGTCCGAATGATGATCACGATCTACCACAACCCCCGCTGCTCGAAGTCCCGCGAGACGCTCGCACTGGTCGAGACGTTGAACACCGCCGGCACGCAGGTGAATGTCGTCGAGTATCTGAAGACGCCGCCGACGGTCGAGGAACTGGAAGCGTTGCATCGTCAGCTCGGGCGCCCGGTGCGCGACATGCTTCGCGACGGCGAAGAGCCGTACAAGACGCTGGATCTTGCCCGTGCGAGTCTGACCGACGCGGAGGCCTATGAAGCGATTGCGGCTCATCCTATTCTGCTGCAGCGTCCGATCGTCGTGTATCGAGGCAAGGCGGCCATCGGTCGTCCGCCCGAGTCGGTGCGCGCGCTGTTCGAATAATTGTTGTTCGGCGTATTTTTCTTAGCGCATCATCCCGGCGCGAGCGCGCCGGGAATAAGCGGCTGAATTCGCGGGCCGCAACCGACCACCGTGGCTACGCTGCCGATGGTCATCAAATGAGCCGCGCGTCGCGGAAATCACGAGACGCATCCGATCGACCGGTTGAATTCGAGTAGCACAACCGTCCACCGTGGCTGCCCTGCCAGCAGTCATCGATGGAACCACTCGTAGCAGCAATCACGAGACGCGTCGGATCGCTCGACTGAATTCGAATATCACAACCGTCCACCGTGGCTACGCTCCCAGCCGTCATCAAATGAACCGCTCGTAGCAGAAATCACAAGGCAGCAACTCAGCCCTGCCCGTCGCCCGACGACTCATCCCGATCGCCACCCGCTTCGTCCCCCGTCCCCCGCCCTGCCGCCGCATGAGCTGCCGTCCGCAGCAGCGCGATCTGCCCGCGATACACGCGGCATCCGCTGCAAGTCGGCAGATGCACATGCACCTGCATGCGCTCATGAAGCGTCAAGGACCGGTCGAGCGCATCCGACAGCAGTCGCGTCACGTCCCTACATTTCCCCGGCAGCATCTTCGGTCGTCATTCCTTTTTCGCTGAGGCAGGTGCGCAGGCGCGTGCGCGCCCGATACAGCAACACGCTGCAATGATTCGTCGTCAACGTCAGTTCGCTGCAGATGTCGGCAATCTCGACGTCGAGGAATTCGCGCATCATGAACACGCGCCCGATGTGTTCCGGCAAGTGGTCGAGGCAGACCTGGAACAGCATCCAGAACTGCTGTTGCTGCAATAGCGTTTCGGGGCGCGGCCACGGCCGCGGCTTCGTGTGCGGCGCCCAATGCCCGTTTTCCTTGAAGAGTTCGCGATCGAGCGCGGATTCGCCGTCGAGTTCCGCATCGAGCGCGGACAGGCTCACCGTCCGCTGCCGTGCGCGCAGGATGTCGATCAGCTTGTTGCGCAGGATGCCGAACACCCAGGTCTTGTGGGCGGACCGTCCCGCGAACTCTCCCGCGTGCGACCACGCGGCGGTCAGCGCTTCCTGCACGGCATCCTCGGCCGCATCGGTGTCGCGGAGCTGGAGTCGCGCGAAGCGCAGCAGGTCGCGCCGCAGTTGCGCGAGATAGGCGGGGTCGTCGTACGCGGACAGCATGGCAGGTCGGGAGCCTTACGAAGCGAAAGCGCTCGCGTGCGCGCCACCGGGCGGGCGCATCGCGGTGTGCGAGCAGCTTACTGGGCGAGACGCTGCGCTGCAACGCATGTTCCGTCGCGAATTCACGAAGCCGGCTGGCGTGCTGCGCTATGCTTGCCGAAGCTTGGCGTCCCGCGCCGCGAAATCGCGACGCGGGCGGTCTGTAACATCAGACCATAACGGTCAAGTTATCCACAATTTCTGTGGAAAACCTTGTGGAAAGTCGGCCGGTCGGCCCCGTGGGACGGCTCGCGGGCTGGCTTGCCTATAAACAGACCTTTGTCGCCTGTCCAGAATCAATCGACCCGATTCCTTACTCACCGGAAGGAGAAAGCCATGTCCTATCGTGTTGCAGTCGTCGTCGGCAGCCTGCGTCGCGGTTCCTGGAACCGCGCGCTCGCGCAAGCCGTGATCTCGCTCGCCCCCGCCGATTTCTCGTTCGAATTCGTCGAGATCGGCGAACTGCCGCTCTACAGCCAGGACTACGACGCGGACTTTCCGGAAGTCGCGAAGCGCTTCAAGCAGTCGATCGAGGCGGCCGACGCGCTGCTGTTCGTGACGCCCGAGTACAACCGCTCGATCCCGGGCGTGCTGAAGAACGCGCTCGACTGGGGCTCGCGCCCGTGGGGGCACAATTCGTGGTCCGGCAAGCCGGGTGCGGTGCTCGGCACGTCACCGGGTGCGACCGGTACCGCGCTCGCGCAGCAGCACCTGCGCAACGTGCTTGCGTATCTCGACGTGAAGACGCTCGGCCAGCCGGAAATGTTCATCAAGCACGACCCGGCGCGTATCGACGACGAGGGCCAGATCGTCAGCGAAGACACCCGCAAGTTCCTGCAGGGTTTCGTCGACCGCTACGTCGACTGGGTGCGCGTGCTGAAGGCGGCCTGATCGCCGTTTCCTTGCCGCCGCCGGCACCGGCCCGCATGCCGCGGGTCAGGCGCCGGCGTGCCGTGCGTCGCGCGCTTCGCGGATGCCGAGCAGGATCTCGTCGAGCAGCGCGATGTCGAACGGCTTCGACAGCACGCGCACGTCGACGGTACGCGTGCGGTCGAGTTCCTCCGCGTAACCCGTGACGAGGATCACGGGCAGCTTCCCCGGCCGCTTGTCGATCGCTTCGGCGAGATCGATGCCGTTCAGGCGGCCCGGCATGTGGATATCCGAGATCACCAGGTCGAATGCGTCGTTCGCGGCCGCGCCTTCGATCAGGCGCAGTGCGTCGTCGGCGGTGGGCGCATAGGTGACGCGGTGCCCGAGCAGCGTGAGCAGCGCCTCGGTGCCGGCCGCGACTTCGCTGTTGTCCTCGACCAGCAGCACGTGCAGGCCGGCAAGCCCGCCCGCGTCGTGCACGGCGGCCTGCGGTCGCGCGACGATGTCCTCGACGCGTGCGCGCGGCAGGTAGAGGCGCACCGAGGTCCCGGCGCCGACCGCGCTGTCGATCGTCGCGAGTCCGCCCGAGCGCTCGCAGAACGCGAACACCTGCGGCAGCCCGAGCCCCGTTCCCATCCCCTGCGCCTTCGTCGTGAAGAGCGGCTCGAACGCGCGCGCGAGCACGTCGGGCGGCATGCCCGAGCCCGTATCGTCGAGCGAGATCTGCACGAAGTCGCCGGTCAGCGGAAAGCCGTCCTCGCGGCGCAGCGTCACGTTGCGCGCGCCGACGGTGAAGCGGCCGCCGACCGTCATCGCATCGCGCGCGTTGACGGCGAGATTGATCACCGCGAGCTCGAGCTCCGCGACATCGACCCGGATCGGCCATACGCCGGGCTCGATCGCGACGACCAGCAGCGATTTCGAACCGAGCGACGTCTTCAGCAGTTCGCGGCACGTGCCGAGCCATTGACCGACGTCGATCGTCTCGCTGTGCAGCGGCTGCTTGCGCGCGACGCCGAGCAGCTGGCGCGTGAGCGACTGGCCGTTCTTCAGCGCGCGTTCGATCGCGCCGAGTTCCTTGTCGAGATGCTGGACGCCGCGTCGCCGCGCGATCTGCACGTTGCTCGAGATGATCATCAGCAGATTGTTGAAGTCGTGCGCGACGCTGCCGACCAGGTTGCCGAGCGCCTGCATCTTGCGCGACTGCCGGTACGCGGATTCGATCGAACGTCGCATCGACGCTTCGGCCTGCCAGCGGTCCCAGGCCTCCTCTTCCGCCTTCAGCCGCTTCAGCGACAGCCAGATCACCGACCACAGCGCGATCGACGGCGCGAACATCGAGATGAACAGCACGCTCAGGTGTTCGTACCATTCACGCCAGATCGCCGACGTGCGGTACGCGCAGGTCACGTACACGGGGTAGCTGCCGACCTGGCGGTACGCGACGATCTCGCTGCTGGCGCCGTCGTGGCGCACCCGCACGACGCCCGCGCGCGGATCGCTTTGCGCGTTGCCGAAGGTGGCCGTGAGATCGGTGTGCGCGAGCGACGGCGGCGGCGGATACGACGCGATCACCGCGCCGTCGGAACGCGCGAGCGCCATCGTCATCGGGGTGGCCGCGCCGCCGAGCAGGTCGCGGTAGAACGCGTTGAAATACGACGACTTCAGCGCGATCGACACCATTCCGGCGAACGAACCGTCGCTATGGCGTCGCGCGACGCCCGTGTTGAACACGGGGATGTTCTCGAGCTTGAGCGGCCCCATCATCAGCTTCGAGATGTGTTCGATCACGCGGCCGTCGCGGATGCCGGCGAAGTCGTCGCGGTTCGCGATCGACGCATAGGGCGCCGGATAGTAGAGGCTGTTGGCGAGCAGCATCCCGCTCGCACCGAAGATCGACACCGCGGCCACCTGCGGATAGCCGCCGCCGATCGTATTCAGCGCTTCGTGGATGTCGGATTCGTGGCGGCGCACGGTGGCGTCGTCCATGTCCTGCACGAGGTCGACGATGCGCGCATCGAGCGTCTCGCTCAGGTCGAACACCTTGAGCGCATGTTCCTCGGCGACGCGCACGGTGCGCATCGTCACGTCGCTCGCCGCGGCTTCGCGGGCCTTCAGGTCGTTGTACGCCATGACCGACACGTAGATGCACGGCAGCACGATCGCCGCGACCAGCAGCACGATCAGCGTCACGCGCCGGACCGCGAAATCGTGCTCGGGCGCGCCGGACGCATAGTTGCCGTCGTCCTGCCAGTCGTCGGCGGGCGGTGCGGTGTGCGTGCGGGAGTCGGCGGGACGTTCGGACGTCATCGAAGAAAGCGGGTGAAGCGGAGGTGTTCCATCATAAACGAGTTGCGCACGTGCGCCGTACCGCCGCACCGATGTGCAACCTGGTGATTCCGACAGGGGCACGGTGAAAGTTTGAAAACGCTATGAATCCGGCAGCGCAAACGTACACAAAGAAAAATTTTGCGTGCTTATCTCGAAAATGGTCGCGGCTGTTTTCGGAATGCCGGGCGAATGAAGCGATTTTGTTCGAAATGGTGAAAATGGCGAGTTGCACCGCCTTCGGTTTACTCAGAGAATCGCGCCTTGCTTTCCCCATGACAGATATATGCGCCCGCCGGCGTTTGCGGCGCGGTGTGTCGCGTGCCTCGCGCCGCGGCGCCCGCGCGCGGCCGCACGGCGGTGGCCGCGCTTGATCGCATGGCGCCTAAAGAAGCGCGCCGCGCGGTCGTTAACGCGAGAGAGACCATTCCGTATACCGCTTCGCCGCCATGCCTTTGCCGATCGTGATCGCCGACGACTCCTTGCTCGCTCGCAAACTTCTGACAAAGGCACTGCCGGGAGACTGGGACGTCGACGTCGCGTATGCGGCGAATGGTCGTGAGGCCCTGGCGCTCTATCGTGACGGCAAGGCTTCCGTGATGTTTCTGGACCTGACGATGCCCGACATGAACGGCTATCAGGTGCTCGAGACACTGCGCCACGAAGACCTGAACACGTTCGTGATCGTGGTATCCGCCGATATTCAGCCGCAGGCGCAAGCACGCGTGCGCGAATTGGGCGCGATCGCATTCGTTGCCAAGCCCGTGACGTCGGAGGCGTTGCTGCCCATTCTCAAGGAGTATGGGTTGTATGCCTGAATCGGTGTTCACGGCGGAGCAACGCGACGCGTTGCAGGAAATCGCCAACCTCGCGATGGGCCGTGCCGCCGCACGGCTCGCGCTGCTGCTCGGGCACTTCATCGAGCTGTCGGTACCGCGCGTGCGCGTCGTGAAGGCCGCCGATGCGGGCGACGCGCTGCGCGAGATGACGGGCATCCACGAAAATGTGACGGCCGTGCGCCAGGGATTCCGTTCCGACATCAAGGGCGAGGCGATCGTGCTGTGCCGCAGCGCGGGCGTCGCGCGGCTCATGTCGCTGATGGAGCGCACGTTCGGCGACGGCGTGTATGCCGGCATGGCCACGCAGGACGAACTCGTGTTCGATGTCTCGAACGTGCTGATGAGCGCATGCGTCGCGTCGATCCTCGACGAGCTCGGCCGCAAGCCCGTGTTTTTCCCGCCGGGGCTGCTCGGCGCGAACGTGTCGTTCGACGACGTGTTCCAGCCGACCGCGCTGGCCTGGAGCGTCGCGCTGCTGCTCGAAGTGAACTTCGGTCTCGAGGATCACGCGTTCCGCGCACATTTCGTGATGCTGATGGCCGAGGACTCGATCCGGCTGATGGGCGAAGCGCTCGACGCGTTGCTGTCCGCGCTATGAACGCGACCCCCGCCGCCACCGCCACTGCCGCGTCGCTGAGCGACCTCGTGATCGAACGGGTGGGCTTCGGCCTGTTCGTGCTCGACCGCGCGATGACCGTGCTGATGTGGAATCGCTTCATGCAGGACCACAGCGGCATCCCGGCCGCCGAGGTGATCGGTCGCAACCTGTTCGACTGCTTTCCGGCGCTGCCGCGCGCGTGGCTCGAGCGCAAGCTCGAGAGCGTGTTCCAGCTCGGCAGCTTCGCGTTCAGCTCTTGGGAGCAGCGGCCCTACCTGTTTCGCTTCGAGCACGACCGGCCGATCACGGGCGGCGTCGACTACATGCAGCAGGATTGCACGTTCATGCCGCTCACGCGCGGCCGCGAAGTGGAGGCCGTGTGCGTGACGATCTCGGACGTCACGCACGTGAGCGTGATGCAGCGCGAGCGCGAGGAGGCGGTCGCGAAGCTGCGCGAGCATGCGAATCTCGACGGCCTCACCGGCATCGCGAACCGGCGCTTCTTCGAGGCGCGGCTCAGTGACGAGTTCGCGCGCTGGCAGCGCTACGGCGGCGACCTGTCGGTGCTGCTGTTCGACCTCGACCACTTCAAGACGATCAACGACCGGTTCGGGCATGCGGCCGGCGATGCGGTATTGCGCGAGACGGCGCGCCGCGTCGCGTCGATCGTGCGCGCGCAGGATACTTTCGGCCGTTTCGGCGGCGAGGAATTCGCGCTGCTGCTGCCGTGCACGAATCTCGACGAAGCGATGCGGGTAGCGGACAAGGTGCGCTACGCGATCGGCAGCACGCCAGTCGACGCGGAAGGCGTCAGCGTGCCGGTGACGGCGAGCGTCGGCGGCGCGTGCGCGACGGCCGGCGCGCTGGCGTGCGACGTGCTCGTCAACGAGGCCGATACCGCGCTCTATCGCGCGAAGCGGCTCGGGCGCGACCGGTCGATCGCATACGCGTAAGCGCGGCGCGGCCGCAGCGCGGTTACCTGCGGCGTACCGCACACCGCACACCGCACACCGCACACCGCACACCGCACACCGCACACCGCACACCGCGCGTGCCGCGCCTCCGTCAGCTTTTCGCGATATCCGCCAGCACGCCGGCCAGCACGGCCGGCTGCGACACGAACGGCGAATGGCTGCTGTCGAGCTGGTGCACGTGCGTCGGCTTGCCGGGCACGAATGCGTCGGCTTCGTCGATGAAGCGCTGCTGCAGCGCGGGCAGGATCACGCGATCGGCCAGGCACTTGATGTAATGACGATCGATCGCGCCCCAGCGTGCGACGGTCGTCGGGATCGCGGTCGCGAACGGCGCGGCCGGCACGTCGCAGGTCATCAGGTTCGCCACCGCCTCGAAGTCGGCCTGCGGCACGTCGTCATACAGTGCGCGCTTCACGAGCCCGCGATACGCGGCATCGCCGCTGTGCGGATCGATCCGCAGCGCGCCCGCGACGCGCGGGCTCGCGAGCATCAGCGGGCCCAGCATTTCGCCCTTGTTCTCGGGTGCGCGCACGTAGTCGAGGCCCGGCACGCCCGACGCGGGCATGAACGCCGCGAGATAGACGATCTTCGCGATCTTCTCCGGCGCACGCTCCGCCGCGGCCGTGATCGCGAGGCCGCCCATGCTGTGCCCGACGAGCACGACCTTGCCGCGACCGAGCGCATACGCGTCGTCGACGGCCTGCATCACCTGCGTCGCGTAATCGTCGAGCGTGGTGTTCGCGACCGGCGACGGCTCGGCGCCGAAGGCGTCCTTGTCGAGCGGCCGTTCGAGATAGGATGCGGGAAAGTGGGCGTTGATGCCGTGCGCGGGCAGGTCGCGCGCGATCGACAGGTAGCCGCGCGCGGCCAGCGCGGCCGCGACGTGCGCGTAGCACCACGCACCGTGCCACGCGCCGTGCACCAGCACGAAAACGGGATGGTCGGATGGCGCGGTGGCGGTTACGTTCGTCTCCATGGTGTCCGTGTTTTTTGAGAAAGATGTTCATCTTAGACGAAGCCGCGTCGACGAAGCTGCGCGCCCCGGCATGAACGCACGGCCCGGGCGTGCGCGGGCGCGCACCGGCTCTCGCGATGCGGCGCTTTTGTCTCGTACAGGCCACATTTCGTCTTGATCTGATTTGAATTTGCGCCGAAGCGCGCTAATTTGACGCTTTGCTCCCGATTGCGCCCCATGAACGTCGATTACCTCTTCTACCGGCGGCCGGACAAACCCGGCCCCTATTCCCTCGACGACCTGGGCGAGACCGCGCCGCCGATCGGCCCGAGCGACATGGTGCGCGCGGGGATCGCGCGCGTATTCGAGCAGATCGACTGGCAGGAATCGCCCGACGTGCCGGGCGCGTGGTTCGGCACCGGCGGCCCGTCGTTCCAGTTCACGGCGGAGCCCGACGGGCGCGTGACGAGCTTCATGGGCTCGCGGCTCGAACGCCGCTCGATGCTGCAGCTGACCCGCGAAATGGGGCTCATCGCGCTCGACCTGCAGCGCGACATCGTCTACGGCTGACGGGCGGCGCGGCGCCGCTCCCCGCCGCGGCCGGTCTCCCAAGCCCCGCGCGGGCCCCCGGGCGCGGCGGTGTCCGCCATCGAACGTCAAAGATTGCTATACTTTCGCCCAATTCCGGCTTCCGGCCGGTAATTTGTGCCTGTCTGCGTCGATCGTTCGCATATCTCGCACGCATTTGACGCCCTGACCAACCCAGCCGGGCATGGCTTCTTCAATCGCCCCGCGTGGGTGTCTCCGTGGAGCTCGTCTTGGCCGTTTCCAATCTCGTCGTGGACGAACAAGAAACCGACGCCGCTGCCGTCACATCGGGCAGTTCTTTCTATCTGGCGATGCGCATCCTGCCGGCCGTGCAGCGCGACGCGATGTTCCAGGTCTATGCATTCTGCCGTGCGGTGGACGACATCGCCGACAGCGACCTGCCGCGCGCCGAGCGCAACGCGGGCCTCGATCGCTGGCGCGCGGACATCGATGCGTGCTTCGCCGGCCAGCCGCCGCGCCATCTGGTCGCGCTCGAGCGCGAGATCCGCGCGTTCGACCTGAAGCGCGAGGACTTCCACGCGATGATCGACGGGATGGCGATGGACGCCGCCGAGGACATCTGTGCGCCGGACGAACCGACGCTCGACCTGTTCTGCGATCGCGTGGCGAGCGCGGCCGGCCGGCTGTCGGTGAGGATTTTCGGGATCCCGGAGGCGGCAGGCATCAAGCTGTCGCACCACCTCGGCCGCGCGTTGCAGCTGACGAACATCCTGCGCGACATCGACGACGACGCGGCGATCAACCGCTGCTACCTGCCGCGCGAGCTGCTCGCGCGCGAAGGCATCGCGATCACCGATCCGGCGACGATCGTGCGCGATCCGGCGCTGCCGCGCGTATGCGCGACGCTCGTCGAGCGCGCGCTCGAGCACTTCCGCGAAGCGGACGCCGTGATGGATACGTGCACGCGTGCGCAGGTGAAGGCGCCGCGCATCATGTCGGGCGCGTATCGCTGCATCCTGGAGGCCGCGATCGCGCGCGGCTTCGCCGCCCCGCGCGCGCCGCTGCGCAAGCCGAAGGCGCGCATGCTGATGATCGCCGCGCGCTACGCGCTGTTCTGAGCCGATGCCCAGAACCGTCCACGTGATCGGTGCAGGACTCGCGGGGCTGTCGGCCGCCGTCGAGCTGCAACGCCGCGGGCGGCGCATCGTGCTGCACGACGCGCATGCGCATGCGGGCGGCCGCTGCCGCTCATGGTTCGACGGCGTGCTGAACACGACGCTCGACAGCGGGCTGCATCAGGTTTTCGCGGGGCAATCCGCGACCCAGCGCTACCTGCGCGCGATCGGCGCGGCCGATCGGCTCACGGGGCCCGCGCTGCCTGAATGTCCGGTGGTCGACGTCGCGTCGCAGCAGCGCTGGACGCTGCGTTTCGGCAACGGGCGCTGGCCGTCGTGGCTGTTCGACGCCGCATCGCGCGCGCCGGGCACCACGCCGCTCGATTATCTTGCGCTGGCCTCGCTCGCGTTCGCGCGCACCGGCCGCTCACTCGCACAGACGATGCGCTGCGACGGCGTGCTGTGGGACCGTTGGCTGCGGCCGTATTTCCTCGGGGTGCTGAACGTCGAGCCGCGCCACGCGAGCGCCGAACTCGCGCGCGCGGCGCTGTGCGGCACGTTTGCCGCGGGCGGCCCCGGATGGCGCCCGCTCGTCGCGCGCCACGGGCTCGGCAGCGCATTCGTCGAACCGGCGCTGCGGATGCTGCAGCACGGCGGCGCGCAGATCCGGCTGAATTCGCGGCTCGATGCGTTCGAATTCGGCGCGCACGGCAACGCGGTCGATGCGGTCGCGATCGGCGGCGAGCGCGTCGATCTCGCACCGGGCGACGCGGTCGTGCTGGCCGTGCCGCCCGAGGTCGCGCAGCCGCTCGTCCCGGATCTCACCGCGCCCGACACGTTCAGTGCGGTCGTGACCGCGTATTTCGCGGTCGATACACCGGCCGACGGCCCGCTGCAGACGACCGTCGTCAACGGCGTCGTCGACGCGGTGCGCACCGGCGGCGGTCCGCTCGCGGCGACCATCCGCGACGCGGGCCGCTGGCTCGACATGCCGCGCGATGCGCTCGCGCGGCGCATCTGGGAAGACGTCGCGCGCGTGACCGGCGCGAACCCGGAAACCATGCCGGCGTGGCAGCTCGTGGTCGAGCCGCGCGCGGGGTTTGCGGCGGTGCCGTCGCAGGAAATGAAACGTCCGGCCGTGCGTACGCGCTGGACCAATCTCGTGCTGGCGGGCGACTGGATTGCCACCGGCTTGCCCGCCACGATCGAGGGCGCGATCCGTTCCGGCCAGCTGGCCGCGGACGTGCTCCAGACACAGTAAGCAACAGAGGGACCGATGAACGATCTCACCGAAATGGCCACCCTGTCCGCCGGCACCGTGCCGGCCGGGCTCGACGCGGCCGTCGCCGGCGCGACCGACGCGCTGCTGGCCGCGCAGAACGCGGACGGACACTGGGTCTACGAACTCGAGGCCGATTCGACGATTCCCGCCGAATACGTGCTGCTCGTCCACTATCTCGGCGAGACGCCGAATCTCGAGCTCGAACGGAAGATCGGCAAGTATCTGCGCCGCATCCAGCAGGCCGACGGCGGCTGGCCGCTGTTCACCGACGGCGCGCCGAACATCAGCGCGAGCGTGAAGGCGTATTTCGCGCTGAAGGTGATCGGCGACGACGAGAACGCCGAGCACATGCAGCGTGCGCGCCGTGCGATCCACGCGATGGGCGGCGCCGAGATGTCGAACGTGTTCACGCGCATCCAGCTCGCGCTGTACGGTGCGATTCCGTGGCGCGCGGTGCCGATGATGCCGGTCGAGATCATGCTGCTGCCGCAGTGGTTCCCGTTCCACCTGTCGAAGGTGTCGTACTGGGCGCGGACCGTGATCGTGCCGCTGCTGGTGCTGAACGCGAAGCGCCCGATCGCGAAGAACCCGCGAGGCGTGCGCATCGACGAGCTGTTCATCGATCCGCCCGTCAACGCCGGCCTGCTGCCGCGCCAGGGCCACCAGAGCCCCGGCTGGTTCGCGTTCTTCCGCGTGGTTGACCATGCGCTGCGCGCGGTCGACGGCCTGTTCCCGAACTACACGCGCGAACGCGCGATCCGCCAGGCCGTGTCGTTCGTCGACGAGCGCCTGAACGGCGAGGACGGCCTCGGCGCGATCTATCCGGCGATGGCCAACGCGGTGATGATGTACGACGTGCTCGGCTATGCGGAAGATCATCCGAACCGCGCGATCGCGCGCAAGGCGCTCGAGAAGCTGCTCGTCGTGCACGAGGACGAAGCGTATTGCCAGCCGTGCCTGTCGCCGGTGTGGGACACGTCGCTCGTCGCGCATGCGCTGCTCGAAACCGGTGACGCGCGTGCCGAGGAAGCCGTGCTGCGCGGCCTCGACTGGCTGCGCCCGCTGCAGATCCTCGACGTGCGCGGCGACTGGATCTCGCGCCGGCCGCACGTGCGGCCCGGCGGCTGGGCGTTCCAGTACGCGAACGCGCACTACCCTGACGTCGACGACACGGCTGTGGTCGTGATGGCGATGAACCGCGCGCAGAAGCTCAGGCAGACGGACACGTATCGCGACTCGATGGCGCGCGCGCGCGAATGGGTCGTCGGCATGCAGAGCAGCGACGGCGGCTGGGGCGCGTTCGAACCGGAAAACACGCAGTACTACCTGAACAACATTCCGTTCTCCGATCACGGTGCGCTGCTCGATCCGCCGACCGCCGACGTGTCGGGCCGCTGCCTGTCGATGCTGTCGCAGCTCGGCGAGACGCCGCTGAACAGCGAGCCGGCCCGTCGCGCGCTCGATTACATGCTTAAGGAGCAGGAGCCGGACGGCAGCTGGTACGGCCGCTGGGGGATGAACTACGTGTACGGCACGTGGACGGCCCTGTGCTCGCTGAACGCGGCCGGCCTGACGCCGGACGATCCGCGCATGAAGCGCGGCGCGCAGTGGCTGCTGTCGATCCAGAACAAGGACGGCGGCTGGGGCGAGGACGGCGACAGCTACAAGCTGAATTACCGCGGTTTCGAGCAGGCGCCGAGCACCGCGTCGCAGACGGCCTGGGCGTTGCTCGGCCTGATGGCGGCCGGCGAGGTGAACAACCCGGCCGTTGCACGCGGCGTCGACTACCTGATCGGTCAGCAGAACGAAGAAGGCCTGTGGGACGAGACGCGCTTCACGGCAACCGGCTTCCCGCGCGTGTTCTATCTGCGCTATCACGGCTATCGCAAGTTCTTCCCGCTGTGGGCGCTCGCGCGCTATCGCAACCTGAAGCGCGCCAACGCGACGCGCGTGACGGTCGGGATGTAACGCGTGGCGCCGACGCAGCACAACGGCACGTTGCCCGTCATCGCCGTCACGGGGATGGCGTTCGAGGCGCGCATCGCGCGCGGTCAGGGCGTCGAGGCCGTGTTTGCCGCGCGGGCCGACCGCCTCGAGCGTGCGCTGGCCGAGGCGACCGCGCGCGGTTGCGCGGGCATCGTGAGCTTCGGCACGGCAGGCGGGCTCGCGCCCGATCTCGCACCCGGCGCGCTCGTGATCGCGGACGCGATCGACGGGCCGTTCGGCCGCGTGCAGACCGATCCGGGCTGGAGCGCGCGGCTCGTCGCCGCACTGCACGACACGCCGGTATGGGCACGCGTCACGCGCGGCACGATGGCGGCGGTCGGCGCGCCGGTGGTCAGCGAACAGGAAAAGACGTCGCTGCATCGCGCGAAGGGCGCGCTCGCCGTCGACATGGAATCGCATATCGCCGCGGCCTTCGCGGCGTCGCGCGGCGTACCGTTCGCGGTGTGCCGCGCGATCGTCGACCCGGCGTGGCGCACGCTGCCGCGCGCGGCGACGGCCGGCCTGCGCGACGACGGCAGCACGGCCATCCTGCCGATCCTGCGCGAACTGCTGAAGCAGCCGTCGCAGCTCGGCCCGCTGCTGCAGGTCGCGGGCGACGCGCGCGCGGCACGCACGACGCTGATCCAGGCGCGGCACGCATTCGAGCGTGCGGGCGCGATGCGGATCGTCTGAGCGGCGTTCGCCGCTTCTCCTCTCCCCCTTCCGTTCCCGTTTTCCGGACGCACAAAAAAAGCGCGCTGCGTGATGCAGCGCGCTTCGGCTTGTCGGCGGGTTCCGTGCCGCGTTACTGCGCGGCCGGTGCGCTCGCGGGCAGGGTCGGCATCGCTGGAGCGATCGGCGCGCCGTTGGAGGCCGGCGCCGTCGTCGCCCCGCTCGGCGCCGCCACGGGCGCAGCGGCCGAGGCCGCGGCAGGCGCGCTCGCGGGCATCGCGCCGTCCGCACCCGGATCGTCGTACTGCGGCAAGCCCGGCGCCGCCGGCGCGTTGTTCGGCGCGCCGCCCGACTCGCCCGGATCCTCGTAGTTCGGCAAGCCCGGCACGGCCGGCGTGGCCGCCGGCACCGCTCCCGCTTCACCCGGCTCCGTGTAGTTCGGCGGCGCGGCCGACGCCGACTGGCCGTGATACGTCAGCGACTTGCGCTGCTGCAGATACGCATCGCGGACGAACGAGTACGGATCGAGTGCCGCCTGCTTCAGCAGATCGGTCGCGCCGAGCAGATCCGAACGCGCGCTGATGAATTGCGCGATGTACATCGGATTGCGCACGGCCGGCTCGATGTAGTTGAGCAGGTTGAAGCGGACGTCCACCGCGCGGCCGACGCCGTCGCGGATCGTGCTCGGCCCGAACACGGGCAGCACGAGGTACGGGCCGGACGGCATGCCCCAGCGCGCCATCGTCAGCCCGAAATCCTGGTGATGCTTCGGCAGCCCGGCCGGCGTCGCGATGTCGATCAGGCCGGCGACGCCGAACACCGAGTTCATCGCCACGCGCATCAGGTCCTGCGTCGCATCGGTGATGCGCAGCTGCAACAAGTTGTTCGCCATGTTGCCGAGATCGCCGAGGTTCGAGAAGAAATTGCTGATCGCGGTACGCACGGGCGTCGGCGTGATCTTCTGGTAACCCTTCGCGATCGGCACGGCGATGTTCGTGTCGACCGTGTCGTTGAACTTGTACATCGCCCGGTTCATCGGCTCGAGCGGGTCGTTGGGGTTGCGGTTCGGGCCCGTCGCGCAGCCGCTCAGCACTGCGCTGGCAGCGACGGTCGCCGCAATGATTCGCACCTTATTCATTGTTTCCTTGCAATTGGTTCTTGGCGCGTTTGACGCGCGGTTTGCCCATCAGGACGGGCTGAAACACCACGGCGCCGATCAGGGTGCAGGTCAACGCCAGCGCGAGCAGCTTGCCCATGCTCGACGTGCCCGGATGATGCGACAGCCACAGGCTGCCGAAGGCGGTTGCGGTCGTCGCGGCACTGAACAGCACCGCGTGCGTGAGGCTCGAATGCAGCAGGCCCGTCTGGCCTGCGCGCCACGCCATCACGAAGTACACCTTGAACGCGACGCCGACGCCGAGCATCAGCGGCAGCGCGATGATGTTCGCGAAGTTCAGCGACATGCCGAGCACGACGCACATCTCGAGCGTGACGAGCCCCGACACGAGCAGCGGCACCAGCGTGCGCAGCACGTCGCCGAAGCGGCGCAGCGTGATCCACAGCAGGATCGTGATCGAGAGGATCGACCACAGCGCCGCGTGCAGGAACGCGTTGATGATCGTGTCGGCCGAATGCAGGATCGAGATCGGCCCGCCGGTCGCGCCGGGTTCCGCCGCCTTCACCGTCTTCGCGAAGCGGCGCAGCATCGTGTCGTCGTTCGGGTCGACGCCCTTCGGCACCTTCGGCGAAATCTGCACGAGCGCGTGGCCGTCCGGCGCGACCCAGTCGCGCACGATCTGCGGCGGCAGCGATTCGCGCGTGATGTCCTGCGGTTGCAGCAGCGTCGCGAGCTGGTTGAGCGCGATGCGCAGCGTGTCGGAGAACGCGCGTTCGGCGCGATCGCGCGCCGCGCTGTCGGCGGTGGCCAGCTTCGCGAGCGACGCCGACAGATGCTGCGCGGCGGCGGCACCGGGGCCCGGGTGATCTTCCGCCGCGTAGCTGAGCAGGTCCGACACGCGCTTGAGCGCGGCGACGCGCTGCGCATCGGTCGCGGCCGGCGCGGCCGGCTGCGTCAGCGCGGGCAGCAGCTCGCTCGCGGCCGCGGCGATCGCCGCGCGCTTGGCCGGCTGGTCGGCCGGCACGAAGGTCGTGAGCGTCGTCGTGCGGCCGACTTCCGGCAGCGCGTCGAGGCGCTTCGCGGCCGCGTCGGCCTCGGCGAGCGACGGCGCGAGCAGCGTGACGTCGTTGACGGCCGCTTCGGGCGAATCCTTCAGCGCGAGCAGCGTCGCCATCGATTCGCTGTTCGGATCCTTCAGGTGCAGCGGGTTGAAATCGAAGTGCAGGAACGCGAGCAGCGGCAGCGCGCCGATCACGACCGCGAGCGTGCCGATCAGGATCGGCTTGCGATGGCGATCGAGGAAGTCGTCGACGGGGGCGAGCCACGGAAAGCCCGGCGTCTTCGATTCGCCCGGCGGCGCGAACAGGCGCAGCAGCGCGGGCAGCAGCGTGAGCGTGGTCAGCAGCGCGACGAACATCCCGACGCCCGCGATCAGGCCGAGCTCGGACACGCCGCGATAGGCCGTGGGAATGAACGAGAAGAAGCTCGCCGCAACCGCCGCGGTGGCGAGCGCGAGCGGCATGCCCATCGAGTGCGCGGCGCCGACCAGCGCGTGATCGATGCGCGGATCGCGGAAGCGTTCCTCGCGGTACTTCACGCCGTACTGGATCGAGAAGTCGACGCCGAGGCCGACGAACAGCACCATGAACGCGACCGAGATCATGTTCAGCGAACCGACCATCGCGAGGCCGAGCGCGGCCGTCACGACGAGGCCGACGAACAGCGTGACGAGCACCGAGCCGATCATCCGCTTCGAGCGCAGCGCGAGCCACAGGATCACGAGCACGGCGAGCAGCGTGAGCACGCCGTTGAGCGCGGCGCCGTCTTGCACCGACGCGAATTCGTCGTCGGCGAGCGGCTGTTCGCCGGTCAGGCGCACGACCGCGCCGTAGCGTTGCTCGATGCCGAGCGCTTTCGCCGTGTCGCGGATCACCCGGGTCGTTTCGGCACCGGCCTTCAGCGCGCCATAGTCGACGACCGGCTGCACCGTGACGAACGCGCGTGCCGGCTGGCGTGCGGCATCGCTGTCGACCAGCCCGCGCCACGAGAACGCGGCGGGCCTGCCGGCCAGCACGTCGTCGACCGTCGCGGCGCTGCGCGCGAGCAGCTTCGCCATCGCGGGCAGCTTCACCTGGCCGGTCAGGAGCGGCTGGCCGAGCGTGGTGGACAGCGTGGTCGCGAGCCCGGTCAGGCTCGGGTTCTTCGCGAGTTCGTTGACGAGCGGCCGCGCGCTCGCGAGCTGCGACGTCGTATCCGACACTTCCTGCGGCGACAGGAACAGCAGCCCGTTGTGCTCGAAGAACGGGCCGCCGCCGGGTTCGGCGACCTGGCCGATGCGGCCGGCGTCGGCCTGCTTGCGCAGGGCTTCGGTGAGCGTGTGCGCGGCGGCCGTCGCGAATTCGGGGGCCGGTGCCTCGACTACCGCGAGGATCGTGCCGTTGCGTTGCGGGAAGGCCTTGTCGACGGCCTGGCCGAGCGCGGCCCACTGCGGTTCCGCGTCGACGAGCTTGCTGATGTCCGTGTTGATCTTGAAGTGCTGCGCGACGTAGACGCCGCTGAAGACGGCGATGACGAGCGACAGCACGACGACCCAGACGGGGCGGCGTACCGACAATGCGACGAGTCGGACGATGAGAGAAGTCACCATGTGGCGGTGGGGAGGGGCTGGCAAGGACAAGGCAAAGAGTATACCGGCGCCACGTGACGTCGGTCGCCACGTTGGAGCGTAAAGGGGCGGGAAGGATATTTGCTGCGCCGGGAGGGAATCGCCGCGAATCGTCGGACGAATGGGCGGCGGAAATTGACATAATCGGCACCGATCGCGCAGCGGCCGGCACCCTGTGACAAAAGGGGCTGAAAGGTAACAGTCGGTCACCGCACGGCAGGCGGGCCGCCGGGCCGCTATACTTCGACCCACCGGCCGATGCGATCGATGCAATCCGCCGTCCGTTTTTTTCACCGAGTGCGAATATCCGTATGAAACGTCATCTGTTTGCTTTCGTCGCGGCGGCCGCCGTGTCGGTTTCCGCTTTCGCGCAGAGCGCGCCGGTCGACATCGTCCGTAATGCGGTCGAAGGCACCGTCAACGCGATGAAGGCCGATCCGGGTGCGCGCGGCGGCGACATGGCAAAAGTCACGCAAGTCGTCGAGCAGCGCTTCCTGCCCGCGACGAACTTCGAGCGCACGACCCGCATCGCGGTCGGCGATGCCTGGAAGCAGGCGACGCCGCAACAGCAGCAGGAGCTGTACAAGCAGTTCAAGCTGCTGATGACGCGTACCTATGCCGCGTCGCTCGCGCAGCTCGGCAGCCAGGACGCGAAGTTCTCGTTCAAGGCCGGCGGCGCGTCGGGTGCCGATGCGCTGGTGCAGTCGACGGTCACGACGCCGGGCGACAGCCAGTCGGTCGGCTACCGGCTCGGCAAGGTCGGCAGCGACTGGAAGATCTACGACATCGACATGTCGGGTGCGTGGCTGATCCAGGTCTACCAAGGGCAGTTCAAGAGCCAGCTCGCGTCGGGCGGGATCGACGGCCTGATCGCGTATCTGCAGAAGCACAATTCGCGGACGAATTGAGCGTCGCTGCGCGCAGTCTGGATTTTGGATGAGTGAAAGGCGCCTCCGGGCGCCTTTTTCGTTCGTGGTCAGTCGAGCGGTCGAGCGGCGATTGCCACTGCGCGATGCCGACTCGGCGAATCACATGCGAAGCGAGAAAAAACAGCATCGTAGGGCTAATCAATGTGACCGACGCGCAGAGTGCCTTTTGCGGCGCCGCACGTCGCCGCCCTACCGCCGCCGATGCTCGACCGCGAACTTGATCAGCTCCGCCTGCCCTTCGATCTCGAGCTTGCGCTTCAGGTTGAGCCGATGCGTTTCCACCGTGCGGACCGACAGCCCCGTCTGCTGCGCGATCTGCTTGCTCGACAGCCCCTCGGCCAGTGCATCGAGGATGTCGCGCTCGCGCGGCGTCAGCCGGTCGAGGGGCGACGCGGTCGCGCTCGCCTGGATCATCCGCGCGGCGAGCCCTTCGCTGAAGAACGTCTGCCCGGCCAGCACCGAGCCGATCGCGCGCACGATCTCGCTCGCGGGCGAATCCTTCAGCAGGTAGCCGCTCGCGCCGGCGCGCACGGCCTGCGTCACGTATTCGATGTTGTCGTGCATCGACAGCATGAGCACGCGAATCCCCGGAAAGCGCTCGTGGAACACGCCGGCGAGCGTGATGCCGTTCATCCCGTTCATGCCGACGTCCATCAGCGCGAGATCGGGCTCGAGCGACGCGGCGAGCGCAAGCGCCTCGTCCGCGTTGCCGGCTTCGCCGACCACCGACAGGTCGGCCGCCTCGAGCCGCATCCGCAGGCCGTCGCGCACCAGCGGATGATCGTCGACCAGCAGCAGTCGGGCAGCGGGCCGGGCGGTGTCGGGGGCACTCATGGGCAAGGTCTCCGGTTATGGGGATCGTGTTCAGGCGGCGCGCAGCGGCACGCGCGCGGCCACGACGGTATGGCCGACCTGCGACGTGATCGTCAGCATGCCGCCCAGCGCGTCGAGCCGCTCGCGCATGTTGCGCAGCCCGATGCCGCGGCGCGCGTCGGTCTGCGTACGCTCGGCGTCGAAGCCGCAGCCGTTGTCGGCGATGGTCAGCGTGACGGCATGCGCGCCGACGTCGAGCGTGACGGCCGCGCGCGACGCCTGCGCATGATGCACGATGTTGCTGAGCGCTTCCTGCGCGATCCGGAACAGCGCCGTGTTGACCGGCGCGGGCAGCGGCCGCGCGCCGCTGTGCGCCACCTGCGTATAGCCGATGTCGATGCCGCTTTCCGCGCCGAGCTCGCGCACGAGCTGCTCGAGCGCGGCGGCGAGGCCGAGATCGTCGAGCATCGCCGGGCGCAGCGCGTGTGAGATGCGGCGCACTTCGCGCAGCGTGTCGCCGAGCCGCCCGACGCCCGATGCGAGCGCCTGCTCGGCCTCGGGCATGCGCGCGGTGCCGCGCTCGAAGCGCGCGAGTGCGGATTCGAGCATCAGCTTCGCGGACACCATCATCTGGCTGATCCCGTCATGCAGCTCGCGCGACAGCCGCTCGCGCTCCTGCTCCTGCGATTCGACGACGCGCTGCGCGAGCTGCTTGAGCTTCGCGTCGGCGCTGCGCGACTCGCTGACGTTCAGCACCAGCGCACAGACGGCGATCGCCGCCGCGCCGGTCAGGGCGATCGCGGTGAGCCAGCTCATCGTGCGCTCGATGTTCGCGGACGCGCGCGCGTCGATGCGCTGCAGCGCGGTGTCGACGTCGTCGAGATAGATGCCGGTGCCGACCATCCAGCCCCAGCGTTCGAGCGCGACGACGTAGCCGAGCTTCGGCGCGGGCTTGCCCGTCGACGGCCGCTGCCACGTGTAGCGCACGTAGCCGCCGCCGTGGGACGCGGCGCCGATCAGCTGCTGGATCGTCAGCGCGCCCTGCGGGTCGCGCATCGACCAGTAGTTGTGGCCGACGCGCTCGGGCTCGCGCGGATGCATCAGCGCATTGCCGTGCAGGTCGTATACGAAGAAATAGCCGTCGGGGCCGAAATCCATCTTCTGCAGCATCGCGAGCGCCTGCGTGCGCAGCAGTCCGTCGTCGCGCGCATTGCGGCCGCTCGCGTCGTACAGCGGCATGATCGCACTCGTCGCGAGTTCGACGTAATGCTTCAGCTCGACTTCCTTGCTCGACAGGTAGGCGGCCTGGATCGTCGCGTGCTGCGTGCGCGCGAGCGACGTCGCCTGCTGGCGCACGCCGAAGCCGATGCCGGCGATCGCGAGCAGGAACGGCACGATGGCCAGAAGGAAAATCTTTGCCTTGAGTCTCATGGTGGTGTGAAGCGGGCGCGAGCCGGCGGGCGCGCGTGTCGCGCGGCGGCCGGGCGAGCCGACATTGTCGGCGATTTCGCCCGCGGCCGGCGCTGTGGCGGCCGGGCGGCCAGCCGTGGCTCAGGCGCGCCGCAGCGTGCGCTCGGCGGACGGGGCCGTCTGCACGACGACCTGGTTGCGCCCGCCTTCCTTCGCGCGGTACAGCGCGTCGTCGGCGAGCTTCAGTGCGGCCTGGATGCTGTCGTCGAGTTCCGGATAGCAGGTCGTCACGCCGATGCTCGCGGTCAGGCGGTCCGACGCATCCGTGTCGTGCAGGATGCCGAGATCGAGGATGGCGGTGCGGATCGATTCGGCGATTGTCACGGCGCCGGGCGTGTCGACGTCCGGCAGCACCACGACGAACTCCTCGCCGCCGTAGCGCGCTGCATAGTCGGCCGGGCGGCGCAGGCATCCGGCGATGCAGCGGCCGACCGCGGCGAGCGCATCGTCGCCGGCCTGGTGGCCTTGCGTGTCGTTGTAGCGCTTGAAGTGATCGACATCGACGAACAGCAGCGACAGCGCGTGCTGCGAGCGCGCCGCGCGGCGCCATTCGCGCGCGAGCGTGACGTCGAGCATCCGGCGGTTGTCGAGGCCCGTGAGGCCGTCGGTGCGCGCGAGCGCTTCCAGCTCGGTTTCCGCGCGGTGCCGCTTGCGCAGCTGGATGTCGAGCAGCATCGACAGGCCGACGAAGCCGAGCGCGAGCAAGGCCATCGCCGAGCCGATCGGGATCGCGCGGTCGTACCACGCGGCGTAGGTGTCCGCCTCCGAGCGCGCGACCATGATGATCAGCGGCAGGTGGTCGAGGTGCCGGAACACGTACAGGCGCCGCACGCCGTCGATCGACGCGGTATCGGCGAAGCTCCCTTCGTTGGCGGTCATGAACCGGCGGAACGTGCTGGCCTTGCTGATGTTGCGGCCGACGATCGCCGGATCGTAAGGCTGGCGCGCGAGCATCAGGCCCTTCGTATTGATCAGCGCCATCGACCCGCGATCGCCGAGCGAGAGGCGCGAGAACAGGTCCTGGAAATATTCGAGCCGGATCGACATCACGGCGACGCCGCCGAACGACCCGTCGGGCCGCGTGATCCGCCGGCTGAGCGCAATGCTCGGCGAGCCGCCGCGCAATCGCGAACGGTACGGGTCGCTGACGTACAGGCCGACGTCCGGGTTGTCGCGGTGCACCGTGAAGTACGACTCGTTGCCGAAGTTGGCCTTGCGCGGCACGTCGCTCTTGCCGTCGACCGCGATGTCGCCGTTCGTGTCGAGCACGTAGATGCCGCCGAGATACTTGGCCGTCGTCGCGCGATCGAACAGCACCTGGCGGCGCAGCGGCATCGGCAGCGCGAGGACCGCGGGATCGTTCTCGCCTTCGACGACCGCCTGCAGCGACAGCGAATAGAACTCGATGTTGCGCTCGATGTCCCACGACGCCATCAGCGCGATGTTCTGCTGGGTGGTGCGCGCGCGATCGCGTGCGTCGATCCGGCCTTCGTACAGCAGGATGCCGCACAGCAACAACAGGATCAGTGCGATCAGCAGCCCTGAATAGAAGATCAGGTGCGGCAGCAGGAACCGGCGCAATTGGGCGGCGACGCGGCTTGTCAGGCCGGATTCGCTGGGCATTGCGTAGTCGGTTTCTGCCATGGTCCGTGGATCGATGGGCATCGTCGCCGGGGCGGCGGGCCGATGCGATTGTTCGTATGATTTGCCGGCGATGATCCGGAATGCACCCCCCGGTGCGCATTCCGCCCGACCGATCTGGAACATGATGCCGATGATCGGCGATGGCGGCCGGATAAACCGCTGCATCACCTGCTCACCGGCAAGAGTTGCCGCGATTCGACGATCCGACGAATCGGGCGGCGCGGATTGGTCCGAGTATAACGCGCGCATTCGTGCACGCGGAAAATGTTGCGGACCGTTGATCCGGATCAAATTATCGCCCTGGCCGAGACTTGCCAGTCGCGTGGGGAACGTTGCAGCGCAAGGCTTTGCGCCAGGAGGGGGCAGCGCGCATACTGCCGTCGCCGATTTACATGCTTTAACGGCAGGTGCACGCGGAACCTTAAATCGTGCGATTCGGATCGATTATCCGTTTCAGCGTTTGCATGAATTCGAATGTAAAAACGGGCAGCCGTAATGGCTGCCCGCTTCGTGAAAACCGCATGCGGGAAAGCCCGCATGCGAAGGCTTACGCGCCGTGCTGTTGCGCCTTGTACGCGAGCCGGAACCGATGCAGCAGCGGCTCGGTATAACCGCTCGGCTGCGACGTGCCCTGCAGCGCCAGTGCGCATGCGGCCTTGAACGCGGTCGACTGGTCGTAGCCGGGCGCCATCGGGCGATAGTTCGGGTCGCCGGCGTTCTGCTGGTCGACGACGCGCGCCATCCGCTTGAACACGTCGAGCACGAAGGCCTCGGTGATCACGCCGTGGCGCAGCCAGTTCGCGATGTGCTGGCTCGAGATGCGCAGCGTCGCGCGGTCTTCCATCAGGCCGACGTCGTGGATGTCCGGCACCTTCGAGCAGCCGACACCCTGTTCGACCCAGCGCACGACGTAGCCGAGAATGCCCTGCGCGTTGTTCTCGACCTCGCTCAGGATTTCGCTCTCGCTCCACGCGGCGCGCTCGACGACCGGCACGGTCAGCAGCCCTTCGAGCAGCGTGTCGCGCTCGCTTGCGTACGGCGTCTTCTCGAGTTCCTGCTGGATGGCCTGCACGTCGACGAGATGGTAGTGCAGCGCGTGCAGCGTCGCGGCGGTCGGCGACGGCACCCACGCGGTGTTCGCGCCGGCGCGCGGATGCGCGATCTTCTGCTCGAGCATCGCGTGCATCAGGTCCGGCATCGCCCACATGCCCTTGCCGATCTGCGCGCGGCCGCGCAGGCCGGCCGACAGGCCCGCGAGCACGTTGTTGCGCTCGTACGCCTGGATCCACGCCGACGACTTCATGTCGCCCTTGCGGATCATCGGGCCCGCTTCCATCGCGGTGTGCATCTCGTCGCCGGTGCGGTCGAGGAAGCCGGTGTTGATGAACGCGACGCGCGCGGCCGCCGCCGCGATACAGGCGGCGAGGTTCACGCTGGTGCGGCGCTCCTCGTCCATGATGCCCATCTTCAGCGTGTTGCGCGGCAGGCCGTACAGATCCTCGATGCGCGCGAACAGCGTGTCGGCGAACGCGACTTCGACCGGGCCGTGCATCTTCGGCTTCACGATGTAGATCGAGCCGGTGCGCGAGTTGCGCTTGGCCTTCAGGTCGTGCAGCGCGCACAGCGTCGTGACGACACCGTCGAGGATGCCTTCCGGAATCTCGTTGCCGTCGCGGTCCAGCACCGCGCCGTTGGTCATCAGGTGGCCGACGTTGCGCACGAACAGCAGCGAGCGGCCGTGCAGCACCAGCGTGCCGCCGGCCGGCGTGGTGTACTCGCGATCGGCGTTCAGGCGGCGCGTGAAGGTCTTGCCGCCCTTCGCGACCTCCTCGACCAGCGTGCCCTGCATCAGGCCGAGCCAGTTGCGGTAGAGCTGGACCTTGTCGTCGGCGTCGACCGCCGCGACCGAATCCTCGCAGTCGATGATCGTGCTGACCGCGGCTTCGAGCACGACGTCCTTCACGTTCGCGAGATCGGCGCGGCCGATGGCGGTGGACGCGTCGATCTGGATCTCGAGGTGCAGGCCGTTGTGCTTCAGCAGGATCGCGGACGGCGCGCCCGCCGCACCCTGGTAGCCGACGAACTGTGCCGGCTGCGCGAGGTGCACGACGCCCTTGCCGGTTTCGACGGCGAGCTGGCCGTCTTCCACGCGATAGCGCAGCGCGTCGCGGTGCGAGCCGCTCGCGAGCGGCGCCGCGTTGTCGAGCACGCCGCGCGCGTAGTCGATCACGCGCTGGCCGCGCGTCGGGTTGTACGCCGTGGTGCGCTCGGCGCCGCCGTCCTCGGGTAGCGCATCGGTGCCGTACAGCGCGTCGTACAGGCTGCCCCAGCGTGCGTTCGCGGCGTTCAGCGCATAGCGCGCGTTCGACAGCGGCACGACGAGCTGCGGGCCGGCCTGCGTCGCGATTTCGCTGTCGACGTTCGCGGTGGCTGCCGCGACGTTCGACGGGACCGGCACGAGGTAGCCGATCTCTTCGAGAAATGCGCGAAACGCGGCATGGTCGCGCACCGGGCCGGGGTGCGCGCGATGCCACGTGTCGAGTTCCTGCTGCAGGCGGTCGCGTTCCGCGAGCAGCTCGCGGTTGCGCGGCGCGAGGTCGTGTACCAGGGCCGAGAAACCGCTCCAGAACGCGGCCTTGTCGATACCGGTGCCCGGCAGTGCTTCGTTTTCAATGAACTGGCTCAGCGCTGGCGCGACTTGCAGTCCTGCTTGGTCGATCATCGTGATTCCTCCCGGGGAAAAAATTCGCGCGCGGCTTGGCTGACTCATGTCGCGACGCTTTGTACGCCGGCGCGGGCGATCAGCGCGTCCTGCTCGGACTTTACGCCAGACACGCCGATTGCGCCCGCAATCCGGCCGTCGAACGCTACCGGCACGCCGCCTTCGAGCAAGCCCGTCAGCGGCACGCTGAGAAACGCGGTGCGGCCACCGTTGATCATATCCTCATACGCTTTCGTCTCGCGCCGGCCGAGCGCCGCCGCACGCGCCTTGTCCTGCGCGATGACGGCGCTGGCCGGCGACGCGCCGTCCAGGCGCGCGAACGCGAGCAGGTGGCCGCCGTCGTCGACGATGGCGATCGATACGGCCCAGCCGTGCCGTGCGGCTTCCACGCGGGCGGCCGCGAGCATGCGTTCGGCGTCGGCGAGCTGGAGTTCGGGTTTGGTTTGCATCATGTTCCTCCGGAATCAGCGGTCGGTGGAATCAGTCGACCCGTCGGTCGTCGACGAGCTCGATCCAGTGGCGCACGCGCGTGCGGCCCGCGCCGTTCAGGTGAGTCTGGCAGCCGACGTTGGCCGTGACAATCAGGTCCGGCCGCGCGGCTTCGAGCGCGTCGAGCTTGTTGTCGCGCAGCCTGGCCGCGAGTTCGGGCTGCGTCAGCGCATAGGTGCCGGCCGAGCCGCAGCAGAGATGGCCGTCGGCGACATTCGTCAGATCGAAGCCGAGCCGCGTCAGGATGCTTTCGACCGCGCCGCCGAGCCGCTGCGCGTGCTGCAGCGTGCACGGGCAGTGGACCGCGACGCGGCGTCGCGTCGACTCGGCCAGCGCGTCGAGCGGCTCGGCCGCGATCACTTCCGCGAGGTCGCGCGCGAGCGCGCTGACGTGCCGCGCCTTGTCCGCATAGACGGGGTCGGAGCGCAGCAGGTCGCCGTATTCCTTCACGAACGCGCCGCAGCCGCTCGCCGTCAGCACGATCGCCTCCGCGCCGGCTTCGATCGCAGGCCACCACGCGTCGATGTTGCGGCGTGCGCGCGCGAGCCCGGCATCCTGCGCGTTCAAATGATATTCGGTCGCGCCGCAGCAGCCGGCTTCGCGCGCGGGCGTCACGCTGATGCCGAGGCGGTCGAGCACGCGCGCGGCGGCCGCGTTCGTGTTCGGCGACAGCGAAGGCTGCACGCAGCCTTCCAGCATCAGCACGCGCCGCGCATGGCGTACCGGCGGGCGCGGCGTGGCGGCGGGCACGGCGGCCGGAATCTTGTCCTGCAGCGTGCCGGGCAGCAGCGGGCGCAGCGCGCGGCCGGCCTTCAGCAGCGCGGCGAAGGTTGCCGGCCGCGGCACCACGTGACGCAGGCCCGCGCGCAGCAGGCGCTCGCGCGCAGGCCGCCGCGCGCGCTTCTCGGCTTCCGCGCGGCCGATGTCGAGCAGCGTGTGATAGCGCACGCCGGACGGGCAGGTCGTCTCGCAGTTGCGGCAGGTCAGGCAGCGGTCGAGATGCTGCTGCGTGCGCTCGCCGCACGGCTCGCCTTCGAGCATTTGCTTGATCAGGTAGATGCGTCCGCGCGGCCCGTCGAGCTCGTTGCCGAGCACTTGATAGGTCGGGCAGGTCGCATTGCAGAAGCCGCAGTGCACGCACGCGCGCAGGATCGCTTCCGCTTCGTCGGCCCGGTCGAGGGCCGTGCTGGCTTCGCTGAGATTGGTTTGCATATCGGCGGTTCGAAGTCGGGTTGGCGTCAGACGTTCGCGTACAGGCGGCCGGGATTGAAGATCGCATGCGGATCGAGCTGCGCCTTCAGCTGCCGATGCACGCGCAGCAGCGCGGGCGGCAGCGGCTGGAACGGCTCGGGCGTCGTGCCGGGCGTGAAGCAGCTCGCGTGGCCGCCCCACTGCGCTGCGAAGTGCTGCACGTCGGCCGGCGCGGCGTCGCTTTTCAGCCAGCGCTGCGCGCCGCCCCAGTCGACGAGCAGCGCGCCGGGCAGCGCTTCGAGCGGCGCGGCCGCCGGCACCGATACGCGCCACAGCGGGCGCGGATCGTCGAAGAACGGCAGCGACAGGTCGCGCAGCCGCGCCCAGAACCCGTCGTCGCGATCGTCCATCCGCTCGCCGCCGATCGTGTCGCGCGCGGCCTTCACCGAGCCCTCGCCGCCTTCGAGCCGCACGCGCAGCACGCCGTCCGCGTGGCACGCACCCGCGAGCGGCAGCCCCGCGCGACGCCATGCCGCGACGCGCTGCACGGCTTCGGCGGCAGCGAGCTGTAAGGCGAGATCGCCGGTCGCGCGCGGCTTCGGCAGCACCTTCAGCGACACTTCCGTCACGACGCCGAGACAGCCGAAACTGCCCGCGAGCAGCCGCGACACGTCGTAGCCCGCGACGTTCTTCATCACCTCGCCGCCGAAGCGCAGGTGCTTCGCGTGGCCGGTGATCACGCGACAGCCGAGCACGAAGTCGCGCACCGCGCCGGCCCACGGGCGGCGCGGCCCCGACAGCGCCGCCGCGAACATGCCGCCCACCGTTGCCGTGCCGCCGAACGTGGGCGGCTCGCACGGCAGCATCTGGCCGGCCGCGTCGAGCATCGCTTCCAGTTCGGCGAGCGGCGTGCCCGCGCGTGCGGTGATGACAAGTTCGGTCGGGTCGTACGCGACGATGCCGCGGTGCGTGCGCACGTCGAGCGCGCGGCCTTCGACCGCGCGGCCGACGAACGCCTTCGTGCCCGCGCCGCGGATGTGCAGCGGCTGGCGCGCGTGGATCGCGGCGTCGACCTGCGCGACGAGCGCCGCGCTGTCGTCGATCGATTCGGGTTCGCGTTCGCGTCGCATCAGAAGCGCTCCAGTTCGGGAAACGGCAGCTTGCCGTGATGGACGTGCATCGCGCCGAACTCGGCGCAGCGGTGCAGCGTCGGGATGTTCTTGCCGGGGTTGAGCAGGCGCTGCGGATCGAACGCGGCCTTCACCGCGTGGAAGAACGTGATTTCGTCGGCGTTGAACTGCACGCACATCTGGTTGATCTTCTCGCGCCCGACACCGTGTTCGCCGGTGATGCTGCCGCCTGCCGCGACGCACAGTTCGAGGATCTTGCCGCCGAGCGCTTCCGCGCGGTCGAGCTCGCCGGGACGGTTCGCGTCGAACAGGATCAGCGGATGCATGTTGCCGTCGCCCGCATGGAACACGTTCGCGACCGGCAGCGCGTATTGCGCGGACAGCGCGGCGATCCCTTCGAGCACGCGCGGCAGCTCGCGGCGCGGGATCGTGCCGTCCATGCAGTAGTAGTCGGGCGACATGCGGCCGACCGCCGGGAACGCGTTCTTGCGGCCGGCCCAGAAGCGTTGCCGCTCCGCTTCGTCGCGCGCGACGCGGATCTCCGACGCGCCGGCGTCGCGCAGCAGCGCGGCCACGCGTTCGGCGTCTTCGTCGACATCGGTCGCGGCGCCGTCGAGTTCGCACAGCAGGATCGCCTGCGCGTCGACCGGGTAGCCGGCGTGGATGAAGTCCTCGGCCGCGCGGATCGCGAGGTTGTCCATCATCTCGAGCCCGCCGGGAATCACGCCCGCGCCGATGATCCGCGCGACCGCCGCGCCGGCTTCGGCCACGTCGTCGAAGCTCGCCATCAGCACCTTCACGCTCGACGGTTTCGGCAGCAGCTTCACCGTCACCTCGGTGACGATGCCGAGCATCCCCTCGGAGCCGGTGAACAGCGCGAGCAGGTCGAAGCCGGGGGCGTCGAGCGCGTCGGCGCCGAGCGTCAGCGTGTCGCCGTCGATCGTCAGGATCTCGGCCTTCAGGATGTTGTGCACCGTCAGCCCGTATTTGAGGCAGTGCACGCCGCCCGCGTTTTCGGCGACGTTGCCGCCGATCGAGCACGCGATCTGCGACGACGGATCGGGCGCGTAGTAGAGGCCGTAGGGTGCCGCGGCCTGCGAGATCGCGAGGTTGCGCACGCCCGGCTGCACGCGCGCGATGCCGGCGTCGGCGTCGATTTCCAGGATCCGGTTGAACTTCGACATCACGAGCAGGATGCCTTTTTCGAGCGGCATCGCGCCGCCCGACAGCCCGGTGCCCGCGCCGCGCGCGACGACCGGCACGCCGTGCGCGGCCGCGACGCGCAGCACCGCACGCACCTGCTCGACCGTGTCGGGCAGCACGACCGCAAGCGGCACCGTGCGGTACGCGGCGAGGCCGTCGCATTCGAACGGCTTCAGCGCCTCGCGCTCGTGCAGCACGTCGAGGCCGGGCGCCGCCGCGTCGAGCGCGGCGACGAGCGTGTCGCGGTCGACGGTCGCCAACGGGCCGTCGATCCGTTCGTCGTAGGTGAAACTCATCGTGTGTCTCCGTCTCCACCATCTTCATCGTGCAGGCGGCCGCGGGACGCTCGGCACGCCGATGGACGGCATTCTTGGCGGGCGGCGGGGGCGTGTCCAGATGCCGCCCGCGTGGTCATACCAGTTTTTCTTAGAGTGTTTTCGAGAAGTGGCTCGATGTGACAGGAAACGCAATCCGCACAAGGGTTTGTGCGAAAATCGGCGACATCAGTCCAAAGTGGTCATACCAGTATGGAAATGCAGAATCGACAAGCGCCGGCGCGCAATGTCGCCGATGTCGTCGCCGAGCGGATCGAGCAGCTGATCGTCGACGGCGTGTTGAAGGCCGGGCAGGCGCTGCCGTCCGAACGTCGGCTGACCGAGAAGCTCGGCGTGTCGCGCACGGCCGTGCGCGAAGGGATGAAGCTGCTGCGCGCGCGCGGGATCATCGACACGACGCACGGCAAGGGCTCGTTCGTCGCGAGCCTGACCCCGCAGCGCGAAGTCTCGCCGATGATGCATCTGCTCGGCTCGCAGCCGCGCACGCTGTACGACCTGTTCGAGGTGCGCGGCATGCTCGAGACCGAAGCCGCGCGGCTCGCCGCGCTGCGCGGCACACCCGCCGACTTCATCCTGATCAAGCGCCGCTACGAGGAGATGACGGCGGCCGATGCGCTGGATCTCGATCCGGCCGCGCGCGCGAAGCTCGACCATGCGTTCCATCTCGCGATCTGCGAGGCGTCGCACAATCCGGTGCTGGTCAACACGCTGCAGTCGCTGACCGATCTGCTGCTCAGCTCCGTGTTCGCGTCGGTGAACAACCTCTATCATCGCGAGCCGCTGAAGAAGCAGATCGACCGCCAGCACGCGCGGCTCTACAACGCGGTGACGGGGCGGGTGCCCGACCAGGCCCGCAAGGCGGCGAGCGAGCATATCCGGCAGTGCGTCGAGTATCTGCGCGAGATCGAAGAGGAGGAGCAGCGGCTCGTGCGCTCGACGTTGCGGCTCGAAGGGTGGACTTGAGTCACGTGAACCAGCGTGGCCGATGACGTCAGGGCGTGTGTCAAGCATGTTGAGCTGGCGATGCGGCCTATTCGATGCGTGGCCCGACACGACCTGTTTAGCCGCTGCGCGACATGCGCTCAGGCGGTTGAATCGGGCGAAATTGGGGTGTAGTTCGTACCCGAAACGCGCAAAAAAGCCCGCCGAAGCGGGCAATCCTCTCGATGAAGAGGGGGAGATGCGAATCCGCGAGCAGACAGCCGCGATCAGCGCTCGGCGTCGGCTCACCCTTTCGTCGCCCCAAACGTGAGCCCCGCGACGAAATGCTTCTGCATCGCGAAGAACATCGCGACCGACGGCAACGCAGCGAGAATCGACCCGGCCGAAACAAGGTTCCAGGAAGTCGTCCATTGTCCCTTCAGCGCCGCCACACCCGCGGTAATCGGCGCGGCCTCGTCACCTTGCGTGAGACACAGCGCCCAGAAGTAATCGTTCCACACGAACGTAAACACGAGAATCGCGAGCGCTGCCAGCGCCGGCCGGATCAACGGCAACACGATCCGCCAGAACACCGTCCACTCGCCCGCGCCTTCGATCCGCGCCGCCTCGATCAGCTCGAACGGCAGCTGCTTGATGAAATTGCGCAGAAACAGCGTACAGAACCCCGTCTGAAACGCGACGTGAAAGAGAATCAGCGCCTCGACCGTATTGAACACCCCGAGCCTCAGCGACAAGTCGCGAACCGGAATCATCAGCACCTGCACCGGCACGAAATTCCCCGCGACGAAGGTCCCGAACAGCGCGGCATTCCCGCGAAACCGGTAAGTCGCCAGCGCGAACCCGGCCATCGCCGCGAGCGCGATCGACCCGAGCACCGACGGCACCGTGATCTGCACGCTGTTCCAGAAGTAATGCAGCATCGGCGACGTGGTCAGCGCGTCGCGATAGTTCTCGATCATCGAGAAGTGCCGCGGCCAGCCCCAGTAGTGACCTTCGACCAGTTCCTCGGTCGAGCGCACCGACGTGACGAACACCGCGATCATCGGCAGCAGCCAGATCACGAGCGCGACGGGCAGCGACAGCTTGTACAGCCGGCGCGATACCGGCTTCCAGTGGGCAACGGGTGTCGGAAACATGATGGATGGTTCCCCGGAAGGTCAAATCACTGCTCGTTGCGCAGCATGCGGCGCAACTGGAACACGATGTAGACGAGCATGATCGCGAACAGCACGACCGCGATCGACGCGGAATAGCCGAGCCGGTAATACTTGATCGCCTGGTCGTACATGTAATACGCGAGCACGGTCGAGCTTTCGAACGGGCCGCCGCCCGTCATCACCGAAATCAGGTCGAAGCTGCGCAGCGCGCCGATCACCGTGACGACGATCGCCATGAACGTGGTCGGCCGCAATTGCGGCAGCACGACGTGCCACAGCAGCGCGAAGCCGCGCGCGCCTTCCATCCGTGCCGCTTCGATCTGCTCCGGGTTCACCGACGTGAGGCCTGTGAGGTACAGGATCATGCAGTACGCGGTCTGCGGCCACAGCGCGGCGAACACGATGCCGAAGGTCGCATAGCGTGCATCGCCGAGCACCGGAATCCCGTGCCCGGCGATCAGCGCGAGCAGCCCGAAGGTCGGATCGTAGAACCACGAGAAGATCAGGCCGACGACCACGCCCGACAGCACGAACGGCGCGAAGAACAGCGACTTCACGAGCCGGATGCCGGCGACCGCCTGGTTCAGGTACAGCGCGAGCGCGAGGCCGAGCGGCGGCGCGAGCATGAACAGCGCGAGCCAGATCACGTTGTTGCGCAGCGCGGTGTAGAACGTCGGCGCTTGCAGCAGCTCGGCGTAGTTCGCGAGGCCGACGAACGTGCGCTCGGTCATCCCGTCCCAGTTGCAGAGGCTCAGCCACAGGGTCGACAGGATCGGCCAGATCACATAGACGGCAACCATTGCGCACGCGGGCGCGAGAAAGAGCCACGCGGCGCGCCGTTGCCGCCGCACGGCCGGCGACGGGCGGCGCGCGCGCAGCGCGGCAGGCGAGCTGCGGGCCGGCGGCGCGGCGGCGGGCGGTGCGGCCGGGGTAGCCGGCGTTGCAACGGGTCTGGACGTGATCGGACTGGACACGGCAAGCCTCCTGGGCGGACGCGGCGGCACTCGGCCGCCGCAGGGGTCGCGCGGTTACTTCTTGTAGATCCGCTTGCGGGTCTGTTCGAGTTGCGCGAGCACGGTGTCGAGCTGCGCGGGATTCGCGACGAACTGCTGCATCCCCTTCATCCCTTCGTCGGCCATTTCCTTCGTCATGTCGCGGTCGTAGAACTGCGCGACGCCGCCGCGGGTGTCGGCGAGGATCCGGAAGCCGATGCGCGAGATCGGATCGGCCGGCTCCGGCGACTTGCCGTTGGCCGACAGCGAACCGAGCCCTTCGGCGAGCTTCGCGCCCATCTCGGGCGTTTCGACGAACGCGAGGAAGGTATGCGCGTCGGCCTTGTTCTTCGCCTTGGTCGGGATGTGCAGCGATTCGACCGGGCCGTCCTCGGCGGTCGGCACCTTCGGGTCGATGACGGGGAAGCGGTAATAGCCCATTTCCTGCTTCACGTTCGGCGGAAAGCCCGCGGCGATGAAGGTGCCCATCAGCATCATCGCGGCCTTGCCCTGGAACAGGAACGGCTGCGCGCCGTCGAGATCGTAGGACAGCGCGTTGTCGATGAAGTAGCCCGAGTCGATCAGCGATTTCCACGTCGTGTAGACCTTCTTCACGCGTGGATCGGTATACGGCACGTCGCCGGCCATCAGCTGCTGGTGGAACGCGTTGCCGTTCAGGCGCAGGTCGAGATAGTCGAACCAGCCGGCGAGCGTCCACGCGTCGCGGCCGCCGATCGCGATCGGCGTGATGCCGGCGCCTTCAGTTTCCTGCATGCATCGAGAAACTGGTCCCAGGTCTTCGGCTCGTCGGCGATGCCGACCTTGCTGAACAGGTCCTTGCGGTAGAACAGCCCCCACGAGTAATAGACGGTCGGCGCCGCATACTGCTTGCCGTTATAGGACGATGCGCTGCGCGTCGACGCGTACATCGCGTCCCAGCCGTTCTTCTTCCAGTCGCCGCTCAGGTCCTCGAACAGCCCGCGCTTCGCGTAGTACGCCATGCGCTCGCCCGCGTGCCAGTTCACGACGTCGGGCGCGACGGTCGTGAGCCATGCGGGGAGCTGCACCTTGTACGCTTCCTCGTCGACGAAGGTGGGCTTCACGTCGATGTCGGGATGGGCCTTGTGGAACGCTTCGATCGTCGACTGCCAGACCGCGCGCTGGCTGGCGCCCTTGAACGCGATGTTGATCGTCAGCGTGCCCGCGTCGGCCGGCGCCGCGGCGCCGAACGAAGCGAACGCGATGGCGGCGGCGGTCGCAAGCCGGGCGGCGACGCGAAAGGGGCGATGTGTCATGGGTGTCTCCATTCCTGTCTGTCGTTGTGCGTGACCGGCGCGTCGCGGCGCCGGGGGCGGTTGCTACGAACGGCTGCTACGAACGGCTTCGATACACGGCGACGCCTTGCGGCTCGACCTGCGCGGCGCCGACCACGAACGCGGACGGCGGCACTGCATCGATCGTGTGCGGCGTGCTGCCGTAGTTGAATACGTAGGTCAGGCCGCCGCGCCGGCTCACGCGCACGCCGTCGCCGAGCGGCGACGGTGTCAGGCCGGCTTCGGCCGCGACGTCGGCGAACAGGCGCGCGGTGGTCGCGTCGTCGAACAGCGCGGCCCAGTAGTGCAGCGTGCCGTGCGACACGCAGGCCGGATGACCGTCGGCGAAACGCGCGCGCACGACGCTGCGCGCGTCGTCGTCGCGCAGTTCGACGAGGTCGCGCCAGTGACGCGCATCGCCGGTGAGCGGCGCGCCGTCGCGCAGCGTGCCGTTGATCCGCTCGGTCACATTCGGCCGCAGCGATTCGACGCGCCACACGCGCATCGGCAGGATCGACGCGAGCGGGCCGGGCGGCAGCGTCGGCGGAATCCGCAGGTCGGCGGTCTTCGAGCCGGTGCGCGGACCGAACACCGCATGCGCGCCGGAGGCGGCGAGCCGTGCCGCGAAGTCGTCCGGCACGACCGGCAGCGGCGGCACGACGACGAGCCGGTAGCCGTCGAGCGGCGCGTGCGCGGAAACGATGTCGACGTCGAGGCCGAGCGAACGCAGCGCCGAGTAGTACTCGAACGCGAAGCGCGGGTAGTGGAAATCGGCGCCTTGCGGCTGCACTTCGAACAGCCACTTCGCTTCGTAGTCGAACACCAGCGCGACGGGTGCACGCACCGCGCCGTTCGCGTCGGCATCGGCACCTGCGTCGAGCACGGCGGCGATCTCCTGCGCGACGCGCTGCGCTTCGCGGCCGCCTTCGTCGAGCCGGTCGTCGGGCGTGTGCAGGCCCGCATGCATCTGCTCCTGCGCGAACGGCGCCTGCCGCCAGCGGAAGTACGACACGCAGCCGGCGCCGTGCGCGAACGCTTCCCAGCTCCACAGCCGCACCATGCCCGGCAGCGGCGCGGGGTTCCACTGTGCCCAGTTCACGGGGCCCGGCTGCTGCTCCATCACCCAGAACGGCAGCTTCGACATGCCGCGATAGAGGTCGTGATTGAACGACGCGAAATCCGGATGGCCGGTGCGCAGCCAGCGCGCCTTCACGTCGGGCGCGAACCATTGCTCCTCGAGCGCGCCGAGCGGATAGCTGTCCCAGGTCGCGACGTCGAGGTCGCGCGCCACGTCGTAATGATCGAACTCGGTGAAGAGCTGCATGAAGTTGTGCGCGACGGGGCGGCCCGGCGAATGCGCGCGGATCACGTCGACCTGCATCCGGTGATAGCGCGCGACTTCATCCGACGCGAAGCGCCGGTAGTCGAGGCGGTGCGACGGATGCGCTTCGGTCACGGTGCCGACCGGCGCATCGACTTCGTCGAAATGCCGGTACTCCATGCTCCAGAACACGGTGCCCCACGCACGGTTCAGCGCGTCGATCGTGCCGTAGCGCGCCTGCAGCCATGCGCGAAAACGCACGAGCGCGGCGGGCGAGTAGCTGACGACCGTCTGGTGGCAGCCGAGTTCGTTGTCGGTCTGCCAGTAGCGCACGGCCGGGTGGCGGCCGTAGCGTTCGGCGACCGCGGTGCAGATGCGGCGCGACGCTTCCAGATAGGTCGGCGACGAGAAGTCGTAGTGGCGGCGCGAGCCGAACTTGCGCGGCCGGCCGTCCGCGCCGATCGCGAGGATGTCGGGGTGACGGTCGACGAGCCATTTCGGCGGTGTCGCGGTCGGCGTGCACATCACGATCTCGAGGCCGGCCGTGCCGAGCACGTCGATCGCGCGGTCGAGCCAGCCCCAGTCGTATTCGCCCGGCGACGGCTCGATGCGGCTCCACGCGAATTCGGCGATCCGCACCTGCGCGATGCCGAGTGCCTTCATCCGGCGGGCGTCGTCGGCCCACATCGATTCCGGCCAGTGTTCCGGGTAGTAACAGACTCCGAGGCGCATGCCCGATCCTTATGCGTAGTGGTGGACGGGAAGGTCGGCGCACGCGGGCACCGCGCGGCCGTCTTCGGTGAAGAGGTGGCAGGCGGCGGCCGGCGCATGCGCGTGCACGCGTTCGCCGCGGCGCAGCGGGGCGTCGCCGGGCACCTTCGCGATCAGCGGCGTGCCGCCGGGCTGGTCGAGGTGCACGTAGGTCTGCTCGCCGAGGCGTTCGACGAGCGCGACGTCGCGCGCGAGCGTCGTCGCGTCGTGCGCGGCGTCGAGCGTCAGGTGTTCGGGGCGGATACCGAGCGTGACGGCCGCGCCGACCGCGAGCGCGGAACCGTCGCGCGGCAGCGTGAAGGTTTCGCCGGACAACACGACGGTGACGATCGTGCGCCGCGCGTCGCAGGCGGTGACGACGGCCGGCAGGAAGTTCATCCGCGGAGAGCCGATGAAGCCGGCGACGAAGCGGCTCGCCGGATGGTGATAGAGGTCGAGCGGCGCGCCGACCTGCGCGATGCTGCCGTGTCGCGCGGTGTCCGCGCCGGCGTGCAGCAGCACGATCTTGTCGGCGAGCGTCATCGCTTCGGTCTGGTCGTGCGTCACGTAGACGACGCTCGCGCGCTCGAACTGCCGGTGCAGTTTCGCGATCTCGATGCGGGTCTGGCCGCGCAGCGCCGCGTCGAGGTTCGACAGCGGCTCGTCGAACAGGAACACGCCGGGCTCGCGCACGATCGCGCGGCCGATCGCGACGCGCTGCCGCTGGCCGCCGGACAGCGCCTTCGGCTTGCGCTCGAGCAGCGTGTCGAGCTGCAGGATCCGCGCGGCGTCGCGCACCTTCCGGTCGATCTCGGCCTTCGGCACGCGCGCGAGCTTCAGCCCGAACGCCATGTTCTCGTAGACCGTCATGTGCGGAAACAGCGCGTAGCTCTGGAACACCATCGCGACGCCGCGCTCGGCGGCCGGCACGTCGTCGACGCGGCGGCCGTCGATCGACAGCTCGCCGTCGCTCAGGTCCTCGAGGCCCGCGATCATCCGCAGCAGGGTCGACTTGCCGCAGCCGGACGGGCCGAGGAACACGCAGAACTCGTGCGCGCCGATCTCCAGATCGACGTCGCGAATGACCGGCGCGTGCTCGCCATAGGCTTTCTGCACGCGTCGCATCGAGATGCTCGCCATTGTCTCCGCTCCATGTTCTAATGCGCTTTCGTCGATGCTTAAGCGCTTAAGCATCGCGATCAAAAAAAGAGCCGATCGCGATCGCGGCCGAGTCGCGCCCGTCGGTCGGGCGGCAGGGTGTGCGGCGATAGTGCGCCGCTTCGGTGAGCGAAGCAAATACTGGATCGACGTCTCATATAGTGGGCAAATCATGGCGACACTGGATGAAGTGGCCCGTCGCGCCGGCGTGACGGCCGCGACGGTCTCGAACGTGCTGCGCAACCGCGGCCGGGTCGGCGAAGCCACCCGCGCGCGGGTGCTCGAAGCGGTGCAGGCGCTCGGCTACCGGCCGCATCTGGCCGCGCGGGCGCTGGCTGAAGGGCGCGCGCCGACGGTCGCGCTGATGGTGTCGAGCATCGCGAACCCGTTCTATCCGGAGTTCGCGCTCGCGGCCGAGCGCGCGGTGCGGCGCAACGGGCAATTCCTGATCGTCTGCAATACGAACGAAGATCCGTTACAGGGGCGCGCGTATCTCGACCAGATCGCCGGCACGATTTCCGAGGGGATTCTCGTGACCAACGCGAACCTGCACCTGCCGGATCTGGTCGACGTCGCGCGGCGCGGCGTGCCGGTCGTGCTGTGTCTGTGGGAGCGGCCCGATGCGCCGCCCGAGGGATTGCCGTGCGTCGCGGTGGATTTTCGCGAGGCGGGGCGGATTGCGACGCGGCATCTGGTCGAGCTCGGGCACAAGACGATCGGCGTGATCGTCGGCGGCTCGGCGAGCGGTGTGCAGGCGGCGCGCTACGACGGCTTCGTCGACGTGATGCGCGAAGCGGGGCTCGACGCGTCGATCGTCGCGGCCGAGCCCGATTCGATCGAAGGCGGCGTGCGTGCGGCGGGCCGGCTGCTCGACGCGCATCCCGGGCTGACCGCGCTGGTCGCGACCAACGACCTGCCCGCGATCGGCGCGCTGCATGCGGCCGCCGATCGCGGCCGGCGTGTGCCCGACGATCTGTCGATCGTCGGCATCACCGATATTCATCTGGCGAGCGATACGCGCCCTACGTTGACGACGGTTGCGATCCCGACGGCCGAGGCGGCGGGGCTCGCGGTCGAACTGCTCAACGCATTGCGCGAGGCGGGCGGTCAGGTCGACGATGCGTCGCGCGTGCGGACGGCGTCGGTGCCGCGGCTGGTGGTTCGCGGGACGACGGGGGCGGTGCGCGATGGCTTAGCGGGAGAAGGCGGCCACGCGGGGCGCGTCGCGTAGTGTCATGCTTGCCGAAGCCGAAGCCGAAGCCGAAGCCGAAGCCGAAGCCGAAGCCGAAGCCGACGGGCTAAGCCTGAGTAGAGGCCGGCCGCGGGCCGGTAGATGGAATCACACGAGTGGCTCGATCACGCCCCAAGGCGCAGATCGTCCTCGACGAGCCGCATCACGATGCGTCGGGCCGAATCGAGGTGCGCGACCGTCATCGCGCGCGCGCCACGTGCGTTGCGTTCGCGGCACGCGTGCAGGATTTCTTCATGCTCGACCTGGAATGACGGCGTATCCGCGAGCAACGTTGCCTGAAGTCGCTCGTAGCGCTCGACCTGGCTGCGCAGCTCCGCGATCGCCTTCAACTGCCGCTCGTTGCCGCAGCATGAATACAGCAGCGCATGGAATTCGCGGTTCAGCTCGCCTTGCCGGCGCGGCACGTTCGATTCGCCGAGCAGCCTGTGCACGAGTTCGGCGCGCGCGAGTGTTTCGTCGTCGAGCCGCTTCACGCTGCGGTAGATCGCGTCGCCTTCGAGCAGCGCGCGCATGTCGTAGATCTCCTGCACGTCGGATGCGCTCAGCATCCGCACGACCGCGCCGCGATTCCTGAAGATATCCAGCAATCCTTCGCGTTCGAGGCGCTGGATCGCCTCGCGCATCGGAATCCGGCTGATGCCGAAGCGGTCGGCGAGGTCGCGCTCGACGAGCCGCTCGCCTGCCTGCAACTCGCCGTTGATGATCATCTCCCGCAACGATGCAGCCACCGCGTCCGCCGTCGAATCGAGTCTGGCTTCCATGTTCCCGTGCTCCTCAATTTGGAATAATGGTATACCAAATGGCATTCCGGTGCCACAATGACGGCCTCACGTTCCGATATCGAAGGAGAGCGAGATGGCGCATGGCGAACACAAGTACCGCGTGGCAGTGGAGTGGACCGGCAACCGGGGAACCGGCACGTCGGGGTATCGCGAATACGGCCGTGACCATGTGATCCGCGCGGGTTCGAAGCCGGACATTCCGGGCTCGTCGGACGCGGCGTTCCGCGGCGACGCGGCGCGCTGGAATCCGGAAGACTTGCTGCTCGCGTCGGCCTCGGCGTGTCACAAGCTCTGGTATCTGCATCTGTGTTCCGATGCGGGGATCCGCGTGCTGGCGTATGTGGATGACGCGGAAGGGACGATGCTCGACAGCCCCGGGCCGGGGCGCTTCACCGAAATCGTGCTGCATCCGCGCGTGACGATCCAGGCGGGCGACGATCGTGCGCTCGCCGAGCGGCTGCATCATGACGCGCATGCGAAGTGCTATGTGGCGAACTCCGTGAACTTCCCGATCCGGTGCGAGCCGGTGATCGAGGTCGCGGAAGCGTGATGCATGCCGTGGAACGGGCGGGGTTCGCTGCGTACCGGGCGTAACCGAAACGCGGGACGCGAGCGCACGCGTGTCTTTCGACAGGCGAGCAGGCTCGACGAAACCGGGCCGCGTCGCGTTACAACACGACCCCGTACACCTCCCGCGCCGCCGCCCGAATCGCATCGGCCATCACCTCGACAGCCGGCGAAGGCAGCCGGTCCGTGCGTGTGATGATCCCGAAATCGTCCATCCGGCAATCCATCTCCAGCGGCAGCACCGTGACGATCCCGTGGCGCGCGTAGTACAGCGCGACGTCCTCCGCGAGCACCGCGATCATGTCGCTCTGCTCGATCAGCTGCGTGATGAACAGCAGCGCCGCCGTCTCGACCACGTTCGCGGGCGGCGCTAGGCTCGCGCGCTGGAACACGAGCTCGAAGCGGTGACGCAGCACGCTGCCGGCCGGCGGCATGACCCACGCGGCGCGCTGCACATCGGCGAGCGACAGTGGCGCCTGCGCGAGCAGCGGATGGCCCGGCCGCACAACCGCGGCGACCGGCTCGCCGGTCAGCGGCTCGTAGCGCAGGTGCAGCTTGTCGTGTTCGACGGACAGCCGGCCGAGCACGATGTCGAGCTTGTCCTGCGCGAGGTGTTCGAGCAGCGCGTTGCTCGTGTCGATCGTCACCGACACGCGCACGTTCGCATGCGTTCCCTTGACGGCCGCGACGGCCGGCGGCACGAGCCGCAGCCCTGGCGACGTGATCGCGCCCACCGCCGCGTGCCCGAGATGGCCGGCCTTCAGCGCGGCCAGCTCCTCGCGCGCCTGGTCGAGGCTGCCGAGCGCCGCGCGCGCGTGGCGGATCAGCGCGTCGCCGTACAGCGTCGGCCGCATCCCGCGCGGCAGCCGCTCGAACAGCACCGCGCCGATCGATTCCTCGAGCTCGCGCAGCAGCTTCGACGCGGCCGGCTGCGTCATGCTCAGCGCGGCCGCCGCGCGGTGGATGCTGCCTTCGTCGGCGAGCGCGACGACCAGCAGGAGCTGGCGCGTCTTCAGGCGGCTGCGGTTTCCCCACGGGCTGGCTTCGGGCATCGTACGGGTTTATATCGATATCGGAATCGATATCGTAATCGCCTAAAACGTCATTAGCCAGTTATCAAAATTCTGCCTAGACTGCGCCGGTATCCCGTCACCACAGGACTGACGATGTCGGCAACGAAACCCAGGCTGCGCTCCACCCAATGGTTCGGCACCAACGACAAGAACGGCTTCATGTACCGGAGCTGGATGAAGAACCAGGGCATCCCCGATCACGAGTTCGACGGCCGGCCGATCATCGGCATCTGCAACACGTGGTCCGAACTGACGCCGTGCAACGCGCACTTCCGCAAGCTCGCGGAGCACGTGAAGCGCGGGATCTCCGAGGCGGGCGGGTTCCCGGTCGAGTTCCCGGTGTTCTCGAACGGCGAATCGAACCTGCGGCCGTCGGCGATGCTCACGCGCAACCTGGCGTCGATGGACGTCGAGGAAGCGATCCGCGGCAACCCGATCGACGCGGTCGTGCTGCTCGCCGGTTGCGACAAGACGACCCCCGCGCTGCTGATGGGCGCGGCGAGCTGCGACGTGCCGGCGATCGTTGTGTCGGGCGGGCCGATGCTGAACGGCAAGCTCGAAGGCAAGAACATCGGCTCGGGCACGGCCGTGTGGCAGCTGCATGAAGCGCTAAAGGCGGGCGAGATCGACCTGCACCACTTCCTGTCGGCCGAGGCCGGCATGTCGCGCTCGGCCGGCACCTGCAACACGATGGGCACCGCGTCGACGATGGCGTGCATGGCCGAGGCGCTCGGCGTCGCGCTGCCGCACAACGCGGCGATTCCGGCGGTCGATTCGCGCCGCTATGTGCTCGCGCACATGTCGGGCATCCGCATCGTCGAGATGGCGCTCGAAGGGCTCGTGCTGTCGAAGGTCCTGACGCGTGCCGCATTCGAGAACGCGATCCGTGCGAACGCGGCGATCGGCGGCTCGACCAACGCGGTGATCCACCTGAAGGCGATCGCGGGCCGCATCGGCGTGCCGCTCGAACTCGAGGACTGGATGCGCATCGGCCGCGACACGCCGACGATCGTCGACCTGATGCCGTCGGGGCGCTTCCTGATGGAGGAGTTCTATTACGCGGGCGGGCTGCCGGCCGTGCTGCGCCGGCTCGGCGAAGGCGGGCTGCTGCCGCACCCGGACGCGCTGACGGTCAACGGCAAGTCGCTGTGGGACAACGTGCGCGAAGCGCCGAACTACGACGACGAGGTGATCCGCCCGCTCGACCGGCCGCTGATCGCCGACGGCGGAATCTGCATCCTGCGCGGTAATCTCGCGCCGCGCGGCGCGGTGCTGAAGCCGTCGGCGGCGAGCCCCGAGCTGCTGAAGCATCGCGGCCGCGCGGTGGTGTTCGAGAATCTCGATCACTACAAGGCGACGATCAACGACGAAGCACTCGACGTCGACGCGAGCTCGGTGCTGGTGCTGAAGAACTGCGGGCCGCGCGGTTATCCGGGGATGGCCGAGGTCGGCAACATGGGGCTGCCGCCGAAGCTGCTGCGCCAGGGCGTGAAGGACATGGTGCGGATCTCGGATGCGCGGATGAGCGGCACCGCGTACGGCACGGTCGTGCTGCACGTCGCGCCGGAAGCGGCCGCGGGTGGCCCGCTGGCCGCCGTGCGCAACGGCGACTGGATTGAGCTCGACTGCGAGGCCGGCACGCTGCATCTGGACATTTCGGACGACGAACTGCAACGGCGCCTGTCGGACGTCGATCCGACCGCGGCGCCGGGCGTGGCCGGGCAGCTCGGCAAGGGCGGCTATGCGCGGCTGTATATCGATCACGTGCTGCAGGCGGACGAGGGGTGCGACCTCGACTTCCTGGTCGGCACGCGCGGCGCGGACGTGCCGAGCCATTCGCATTGAGCGGCGCATAGCCGTGCAGGGACGCGGACCGCGGCGGGGCCTGAGGGAAACGAGTGACGCGCCGGCCGTGGTCGAGCGCGAAGCATGGGGGGCACGCAAGCACTAAAGCGCTAATGCGGGCCGACCGCAAAGCATGGGGCGTACGCAAGCGTTAAGGCGCCAACGTACGCCGACCGCGAAGCATGGGACCCCCGTAAGCGCTAAAGCGCCAACGGTGACCGACCGCGAAGCATGGGGCGTACGTAAGCGCTAAAGCGCCAACGTACGCCGACCGCGAAGCATGGGGCCCCCGTAAGCGCTAAAGCGCTAACGGTGGCCGACAGGAGACAAGATGACGACGCAGTACCCCCCCGCGCACGCCGTGGCGGACCAGTCCGATTCGCCGGCAGCCGTCGACGAACGGCAACTGACGCGCCTGCTCACGCGCAAGCTCGTGCCGTTCCTCGCGCTGATCTACGTGGTCGCCTACGTCGACCGTACCGTCGTCGGCTTCGCGAAGTTGCACATGAACGCGGCGATCGGCCTCGGCGATGCCGCGTACGGACTCGGCGCCGGACTGTTCTTCATCGGCTACTTCCTGTGCGAGGTGCCGAGCAACCTCGCGCTCGGACGCTTCGGCGCGCGCGTCTGGTTCGCACGCATCCTCGCGACGTGGGGCGTGATCACGATGGCGATGGCGCTGGTACAGGGGCCGGCCAGCTTCTACGTGCTGCGCTTCCTGCTCGGCGCGGCGGAAGCCGGCCTCTATCCCGGCATCCTGTACTTCCTCACGCAATGGTTCCCGATGCGCGACCGTGCCCGCGTGATCGGCCTGCTCGTCCTTGCGCAACCGCTCGCCGGCATCGTGACGGGCCCGCTCGCCGGTTGGCTGCTGTCGACGCACGGGCTGTTCGGCCTGTCGGACTGGCAGACGCTGTTCGTCGTCAGCGGCCTGCCGGCCGTGCTGCTCGCGTGGCCCACGCTGCGGCTGCTGCCCGAATCGCCCGCGCATGCGCGCTGGCTGAACGACGATGAGCGCCGCTGGATCGCGCGGCAGCTCGCCGCCGATCGCGACACGTATCGCCCCGATTCGCACGGCAATCCGCTCGCCGCATTGCGCGACCGCCGCGTACTGCTGCTCGCCGCGCTGTTCCTGCCGTTTCCGCTGTGCATCTACGGGCTGTCGCTGTGGCTGCCGACGATCATCCACGCGTTCGGCACCGGCGATGCGGCGACGGGGATGCTGTCCGCGGTGCCGTACCTGTTCGCGGTGGTCGGCCTGCTCGTCGTGCCGCGTCATTCGGATCGCAAGCGCGAGCGTTACTGGCACATCGTCGTCGTGTCGGCGGCCGCCGCCGTGACGATGGGCGCGAGCGCGTGGGTGCGCGAACCGGCGCTGCAGTTCCTGTTCATCTGCCTGACCGCGTTCTCGCTGTATTCGATCCAGGCCGTCGTATGGGCGCTGCCCGGCGAATTCCTCACCGGCACGAGCGCGGCGGTCGGCATCGCCGCGATCAATTCGCTCGCGAATCTCGGCGGCTACCTGGGGCCGTACGGCATCGGCCTGATCAAGGCGTCGACCGGCAGCCTCGCGGCCGGCCTGTACTTCCTCGCGGCGACGTTGCTGTTCGCGGTGCTGATGACGTTCGTGGTGCGCGCCGCGCTGCGCGCGCCCGAGCCGGCCGCGGGCACATTCGCCGGCGAATCCTGAACCCCGTGTTTTCCGGCTGAACGCCGCTTCGACCGACGCAGGACCGAACCATGACATCGAGCAGCACGCCGCGCTATCGCGGCATCTTCCCCGTCGTCCCGACGACGTTTTCCGAGACCGGCGAGCTCGACCTCGCAAGCCAGAAGCGCGCGGTCGACTTCATGATCGACGCGGGCTCGGACGGGCTGTGCATCCTCGCGAACTTCTCCGAGCAGTTCGCGATCACCGACGACGAACGCGACGTGCTCACGCGCACGATCCTCGAACACGTCGCCGGCCGCGTGCCGGTGATCGTCACGACGTCGCACTACGGCACGCAGGTGTGCGCGGCGCGCAGCCTGCGCGCGCAGCAACTCGGCGCGGCGATGGTGATGGCGATGCCGCCGTATCACGGCGCGACGTTCCGCGTGCCCGAAGCGCAGATCTTCGAGTTCTTCGCACGCGTGTCGGACGCGATCGACATCCCGATCATGATCCAGGATGCGCCCGCGAGCGGCACCGCGCTGTCCGCGCCGTTCCTCGCGCGCATGGCGCGCGAGATCGAGCAGGTCGCGTACTTCAAGATCGAGACGCCGGGTGCGGCGAACAAGCTGCGCGAGCTGATCCGGCTCGGCGGCGACGCGATCGAAGGGCCGTGGGACGGCGAGGAGGCGATCACGCTGCTCGCCGACCTGCATGCCGGCGCGACCGGTGCGATGACGGGCGGCGGCTTTCCGGACGGCATCCGGCCGATCCTCGAAGCATTCCGCGAAGGGCGGCACGACGAGGCGTTCGCGCGCTATCAGACGTGGCTGCCGCTGATCAATCACGAGAACCGCCAGTCCGGGATCCTCACCGCGAAGGCGCTGATGCGCGCCGGCGGTGTGATCGCGTGCGAGCGGCCACGGCACCCGATGCCGGAACTGCACCCGGACACGCGCGCGGAGCTGCTCGCGATCGCGCGCCGGCTCGATCCGCTCGTGCTGCGCTGGGCGCACTGAGCAAGTGGCGAAGGAGAAACGCAGATGAGCGACGTGATTTCACTGGGCGTGATCGGGATCGGCAAGATCGCGCGCGACCAGCATTTGCCGGCGATCGCCGCCGAACCGGGTTTCGTGCTGACCGCGTGCGCGAGCCGTCATGCGGAAGTCGACGGCGTGCGCAACTACCAGGACCTGGGCGCGCTGCTGGCCGCCGAGCCCGAGCTCGACGCCGTGTCGCTGTGCGCGCCGCCGCAGGTGCGCTACGCGCAGGCACGTGCCGCGCTCGAGGCCGGCAAGCACGTGATGCTCGAGAAGCCGCCGGGTGCGACGCTCGGCGAAGTGGCCGCGCTGGACGCGCTCGCGCGCGAACGCGGCCTCACGCTGTTCGCGACCTGGCATTCGCGCTGCGCGAGCGCGGTGGAACCGGCGCGCGCGTGGCTCGCGACGCGCACGATCCGTGCGGTGCAGGTGCGCTGGAAGGAAGACGTGCGGCGCTGGCATCCGGGCCAGCAGTGGATCTGGGAGCCCGGCGGCCTCGGCGTGTTCGATCCCGGCATCAACGCGCTGTCGATCGTCACGCGGATCCTGCCGCGCGAGCTCGTGCTGCGCGAGGCGACGCTCTACGTGCCGAGCGACGCGCAGATGCCGATTGCGGCCGACCTCGAATGCGCCGATACGCACGGCGTGCCCGTGCGCGCGGAATTCGACTGGCGGCACGGCCCCGTCGAGCAATGGGAGATCGCGGTCGACACCTCGGACGGCGTGCTCGCGATCAGCCGCGGCGGCGCGCAATTGTCGATTGCGGGCGAGCCGGTCGAGCTCGGGCCGCAGCGCGAGTACCCGGCGCTGTATGCGCAGTTCCGCGCGCTGATCGCGCGCGGCGCAAGCGACGTCGACGTGCGGCCGTTGAGGCTCGTCGCCGACGCATTCCTGTTCGGCCGGCGCGTCGGGACCGACGCGTTCGGCCGCTGACACCGTGCCGCCGCGAGCGCGACCGCGCACGACGAAACGCGCACGACGAGAGTTGAAGACCCAAGCCAACAGACAAGGAGACACCGCATGAACCGCACGACCCACACGATCCGCCGCCACACGCTGCGCGCGCTGCTGGCCGCGCTTTGCCTCGCGCCGCTCGGGATGCAGGGCGCCGCGCACGCCGACGCGCCGCTGAAGATCGGCTTCCTGGTGAAGATGCCCGAGCAGGCATGGTTCATCAACGAGCAGAACGCGGCGTCCGCGCTCGGCCAGAAGGAGAACTTCTCGGTCGTGAAGATCGGCACGCCGGACGGCGAGAAGGTGCTCGCCGCGATCGACAACCTCGGCTCGCAAGGCGCGCAGGGCTTCGTGATCTGCGCACCCGACGTGCGCCTCGGGCCGGCGATCGCGTCGCGCGCGAAGCGCTACAACATGAAGTTCGTGACGGTCGACGACCAGCTCGTCGACTCGACCGGCAAGCCGCTGCCGAACGTGCCGCACCTCGGGATGTCGGCGACCAAGATCGGCAACCAGGTCGGCCAGGCGATCGCCGACGAGATGAAGCGGCGCGGCTGGAAGCCGGAGGAAGTCGGCGCGCTGCGCGTCACCAACTACGAGCTGCCGACCGCGAAGCTGCGCACCGACGGCGCGACGCAGGCGCTGCTCGCGAACGGCTTCCGCAAGGAAAACATCTTCGACGCCCCGCAGAAGACGACCGACGACGAAGGCGGCTTCAGCGCGGCGGCGCCCGTGCTCGCGCGCCATCCGAACATCAAGAAGTGGGTGGTCTACGCGCTCAACGAGGAAACCGTGCTCGGCGCGGTACGCGCGACCGAACAGCTGCACATCCCGGCCGCGGACGTGATCGGCGTCGGCATCAATGGCGCGGGCGAGGCGTTCGCCGAGTTCCAGAAGAAGGAGCCGACCGGCTTCTACGGGACGATCGCGGTCAGCTCGACGAACCACGGCAAGGACAGCACGCAGAACCTCGTCGACTGGATCCGCAACGGCAAGACGCCGCCGGCCGACACGCAGACGAGCGGCAAGCTGATGACGCGCGCGAACTGGCAAGCCGTGCGCGCCGAGCTCGGCATCTGAACGTGCGGGGCGACGACGCGATGACGATGCAGATGATGACGGCCAGTTCGCGCCACGACGACGTGGCCACGCCCGGTACCGCGCCGCCGCCGCCCGGCGGCGCGCTGCTCGCGCTCGACGGCATCACGGTGACGTTCCCGGGCGTGCGCGCGCTCGACGGCGTGTCGCTGTCGGTGCGCGCGGGCGAGGTGCACGGGCTGATGGGCGAGAACGGCGCGGGCAAGTCGACGCTGCTGAAGGTGCTGTCCGGCGTAAATCAGCCGCAGGCCGGCACGCTGACGCTGAACGGCGCGGTGCAGCGCTTCGCGTCGACGCGCGCCGCGCTCGAGGCCGGCATCGCGATCATCTACCAGGAGCTGCATCTGGTACCCGAGCTGACGGTCGCCGAGAACCTGATGCTCGGCCAGCTGCCGAGCCGGCTCGGCGTGGTCGACGAGCGCGCGCTTGCCGTGCGCGCGCTCGATGCGCTGGAGCGGCTCGGCGAGCACATCGATCCGGACATCCCGGTGAAGTATTTGTCGATCGGCCAGCGCCAGATGATCGAGATCGGCAAGGCGCTGATGCGCGACGCACGCGTGATCGCGTTCGATGAACCGACGAGCTCGCTGTCCGCGCGCGAGACGACGCAGCTGTTCCGCATCATCCGTTCGCTGCGCGCCGAGGGCCGCGCGATCATCTACGTCACGCACCGGATGGAGGAAGTCGACGCGCTGTGCGATCGCGTGACGGTGTTCCGCGACGGCCGCCGGATCGAGACGTTCGAATCGGTCGCCGAGCTCGACCGCGACCGGCTGATCGGCTGCATGGTCGGCCGCTCGATCGAGGACGTATACGGCTACCGGCCGCGCACGGCCGGCGACGTGCTGATCGAGGCGAAGGGGCTCGTCGGGCCCGGCCTGTCCGAGCCGGTGTCGTTCGCCGCGCGGCGCGGCGAGATCGTCGGCTTCTTCGGGCTCGTCGGCGCGGGCCGCTCGGAGTTGATGAAGCTGCTGTACGGCGCGGCACGGCCCACGGGCGGGCATGTCGAGCTGGGCGGCAAGCGCGTGGCGTTCGCGAGCCCGCGGCACGCGGTGCGCGCCGGCATCGCGCTGTGCCCCGAGGACCGCAAGCAGGAAGGCATCGTCGCGATCGCGTCGGTGGCCGACAACCTGAACATCAGCGCGCGCCGTCATTTCAGCCCGGCGCGCGTGCTGCTCGACGCGCGGCGCGAACGCGAGCTGGCGCAGCAATACATCGAGCGGCTCGCGATCAAGACCCGCGACGGCGAGACGCCGATCGGAGCGTTGTCGGGCGGCAACCAGCAGAAGGTCGTGCTCGCGCGCTGGCTGGCCGAGCGCATCGACGTGTTCCTGATGGACGAGCCGACGCGCGGCATCGACGTCGGCGCGCGTGCGGAAATCTACAACCTGTTCTACGAACTCGCGGAAGCGGGCCGCACGGTGATCATCGTGTCGAGCGATCTGGCCGAGGTGATCGGCGTGGCGGACCGCATCATCGTGATGAAGGAAGGACGGATCGCGGGCGAGGTCGCGAAGGCGCAGGCGACACCCGACGCGCTGATCAAGCTCGCGCTGCCGCGCTAGCGGCCTGCAGTCAACCGGAAAGCAAACGTTATGAGCCAGGCAATGCAACCCCAACGCACTTCCCCGTCCCCCGATGCCGCAGCCGCGCCCGCGCGAGCGCGCGGCGGCGTGTGGCAACTGATCAACCGCTCCGGCATCGTGATGGTGTTTCTCGTGCTGTTCGCGACGCTGTCGCTGACCGTGCCGGACTTCCTCACGCCGCGCAACATCCAGGGCCTGCTGCTGTCGGTCACGCTGATCGGCTCGATCGCGGTGACGATGATGTTCGTGCTCGCGCTCGGCGAAGTCGACCTGTCGGTCGCGTCGATCGTCGCGTTCTCGGGCGTCGTCGCGTCGACGCTGATCACCGCGACGCACAGCGTCGTGCTCGGCATCGCCGCCGGCGTGCTCGCGGGCGGCGCGGTCGGGCTCGTGAACGGCGTGCTGATCGCGCGCTGGCGGATCAACTCGCTGATCGTCACGCTCGCGATGATGGAAGTCGTGCGCGGGCTCGCGTTCATCACGTCGAACGGCGACGCGGTGATGATCTCCGAAGAGCGCTTCTTCGATCTCGGCGGCGGGTCGTTCCTCGGCATCTCGTATCCGATCTGGAGCAACATCGTCGGCTTCGTCGTGTTCGGCTTCCTCTTGCGCCGGACCGTGTTCGGCAAGAACGTGCTGGCGGTCGGCGGCAACGGCGAGGCCGCGCTGCTCGCGGGGCTGCCGGTGATGCGCATCAAGATCGCGGTGTTCGTGCTGCAGGGCCTCGTGACCGGCTTCGCCGGCGTGATGCTGGCATCGCGGATGAGCCTCGGCGACCCGAAGACGTCGGTCGGTCTCGAACTCGGCGTGATCTCCGCGTGCGTGCTCGGCGGCGTGTCGCTGACGGGCGGCGTCGCGACGATCTCCGGCGTGCTGGTCGGCGTGCTGATCATGGGCTCCGTGCAGGACGCGATGAGCCTCTTGAACGTGCCGACCTTTTACCAATATCTGATACGCGGCGGAATTCTGTTGCTCGCGGTGCTGTTCGACCAGTATCGTCGCAACCAGCGGCGCGCGATGAAGATCTGACCCTGACGAACGCGCGGCCGCCTGCGAATGCGAAAGACATCGGGAGACGGCATGCAACAGACTCATCCGGGCACGGCGGCGGCGCTGCTGGTCGACAGCCGCAACACGCTCGGCGAAGGCGCGACGTGGTGCGACGCGACGCACGCGCTGTACTGGACGGACATCGAAGGCGCGCGGCTGTGGCGCTGCCGCGCGGACGGCTCGGACCTCGCGCAGTGGCCGATGCCCGAACGGCTCGCGTGCTTCGCGCTCACGCATGATCCCGACGTGCTGCTGGTCGGGCTTGCGACGCATCTCGCGTTCTTCGATCTGCGCAGCGGCGAATTCACGCGGATCGTCGACGTCGAACCCGACCTGCCGACGCGGCTGAACGACGGCCGCTGCGATCCGTTCGGCGCGTTCGTGTTCGGGATGAAGGACGAAGGCGGCGATCCGCCGCGCGCGGTCGGCGGCTTCTACCGCCTCAATCCGGACCTCACGCTCGAACGGCTTGCATTGCCGGCGGCCGCGATCGCGAACAGCATCGCGTTCTCGCCGGACGGCGCGAAGATGCATTTCTGCGATTCGATGGTGCGCGAGATTCTCGTCTGCGATTACCGCGCGGGCGGCGACGTGGCCAACGTGCGGCCGTTCGCGCGACTGACCGATGCCGACGGCGACCCGGACGGCTCGACGATGGATCGCGACGGCGGGCTGTGGAACGCGCAGTGGGGCGGCCGGCGGGTGGTGCGTTATGGGCCCGATGGCGTCGAGACGGATCGCGTGGCCGTGCCGACCGCGCAGCCCAGCTGCGTGGCAATCGACGGCGAAGGCCGCTTGTACGTGACGAGCGCGCGTGTCGGCTTGAGCGACGACGCGCTGGCGAGCGATGCCGATGCCGGCGGCGTGTTCGTCGCGCGGACGCGCTACGCGGGGTTGCCGACCGCGCGATTCGCGGGCAAGCCCGCGAACTGAGCGCGCCGGTGCGGGCGGCAGCGCGGTCGGTCGCGCCGCCGCGCGCTGCCGGCGCCGTCACGGCCGGACGGGTCACGACTGCTGCGCGGCCTGCAGCCCCAGCAACGCGACTGCGTTGTCTTTCAGAATCAGCGAATGCACGTCGGGCCGGAACCCGGCGCCCTGAAAATCCTCGAGCCAGCGGTCCGGCCGGATCAGCGGAAAATCGGACGCGAACAGCACCTTGTGCCTGAGCAGCGTGTTCGCGTATTTCACCAGCTCCGGCGAGAAGTACTTCGGCGACCATCCCGACAGGTCGATGTAGACGTTCGGCTTGTGCAGCGCGATCGACAGCGCCTGCTCCTGCCACGGCCATGAAGGGTGCGCGATCACGATCTTCATGTCCGGGAAGTCGGCCGCGACGTCGTCGAGGTGAATCGGTTCGGAATACTTCAGACGCAGCCCGCCGCCGCCGCGCATCCCCGATCCCATCCCCGAATGCCCGCTGTGGAATACGGCCGGCAACCCGTATTCCGCGATCACCTCGTAGATCGGATATGCGAGCCTGTCGTTCGGGAAGCATCCCTGCATCGTCGGGTGGAACTTGAAGCCCTTCACGCCATGCTCGTCGATCAGGCGGCGCGCCTCGCGCGCGCCGAAGCGGCCCTTGTGCGGGTCGATGCTCGCGAACGCGATCATCACGTCGGCGTTGTCCTGCGCGAATTGCGCGATTTCCTCGTTCGGAGTGCGCCGCCGGCCGATGTTCGTCTCGCAGTCGACGGTGAACATCACGAAGCCGATCCGGCGCTCGCGGTAATACGCGATCGTCTCCGGAATGGTCGGCCGACGGCCCTGCTTCAGCACGGTGCCGAAGTACTTGTCGGCCGCGTCGTCGAATGCCTTCGCGAACAGGTCCGGCGGCTGGCAGCACGACACTTCGGCGTGCACGTGCGTGTCGATGGCGATCAGGTTGTCGATGTCCAAGCGTGTCTCCTCATGTCGTGATTCGTCGGCCGGCACGGCGCGAAATCGGCTGTCCGGGCCCGTTTAGGGGTTTGTCCGGAGCCGCTTCCATTCTACTTTACATATCAGGTTACCTGATAGTAAATTGGTCGCGAGTCGCACAGGGCGGCATCGTCATTGGAGAACGAAAATGGGTTATGAAGGGCGCTGGAAAACGGTGAAGGTCGAGGTCGAGGGCGGGATCGCATGGGTGACGCTGAACCGTCCGGACAAGCGCAACGCGATGAGCCCGACGCTGAACGCGGAGATGATCGACGTGCTGGAGGCGATCGAACTCGATGCCGAGGCGCAGGTGCTCGTGCTGACCGGCGAGGGCGACGCCTGGACGGCCGGGATGGACCTGAAGGAGTATTTCCGCGAAGTCGACGCGGGCCCGGAAATCCTGCAGGAAAAGATTCGCCGCGACGCGAGCCGCTGGCAGTGGCAATTGCTGCGCATGTATGCGAAGCCGACGATCGCGATGGTCAACGGCTGGTGCTTCGGTGGCGGCTTCTCGCCGCTCGTCGCGTGCGACCTCGCGATCGCGGCCGACGAAGCGGTGTTCGGCCTGTCGGAAATCAACTGGGGCATCCCGCCGGGCAACCTCGTCAGCAAGGCGATGGCCGACACCGTGGGACATCGCCAGGCGCTCTACTACATCATGACCGGCGACACCTTCACCGGCCCGCAGGCCGCGCAGATGGGGCTCGTCAACAAGAGCGTGCCGCGCGCGCAGCTGCGCGACGAGGTGCGCGCGCTGGCCGCGAAGCTGCTCGACAAGAACCCGGTCGTGATCCGTAACGCGAAGCACGGCTTCAAGCGTTGCCGCGAACTGACCTGGGAGCAGAACGAGGACTACCTGTACGCGAAGCTCGACCAGGCGAACTACCGCGATCCGGAAGGCGGGCGCGAGCAGGGCCTCAAGCAGTTCCTCGACGACAAGAGCATCAAGCCGGGCCTGCAGGCGTACAAGCGCTGACGCGCGCCGCCGCACGCAACCGGATCCGAGTGGAGACACGGAAATGCACGAAGTGAGTTTGTTGATCGACGGCGTGTCGCGCGGCGCGTCGGACGGCGGGACCTTCGACCGGATCGATCCGGCGACGGGACAGGTGGCGTCGCGCGCCGCCGCGGCGACGCTTGCCGACGCGGACGCCGCAGTCGCGGCAGCGGCGCGCGCATTCCCCGCGTGGGCCGCGCTCGCGCCGACCGAGCGCCGTCGGCGGCTGCTCGCGGCGGCCGACCGGATGGACGCGCGCGCGGGCGAATTCATCGAAACCGGCCGCGCGGAAACCGGTGCGATGGCGAACTGGTACGGCTTCAACGTGATGCTCGCGGCGAACATGCTGCGCGAGGCGGCCGCGATGACCACGCAGATCGACGGCGCGGTGATCCCATCGGACGTGCCCGGCAGCCTCGCGATGGCCGTGCGCCAGCCGTGCGGTGTCGTGCTCGGGATCGCGCCGTGGAATGCGCCGGTGATTCTCGCGACCCGTGCGCTCGCGATGCCGCTCGCATGCGGCAACACGGTGGTGCTGAAGGCGTCCGAGGGTTGCCCGGGCGTGCACCGGCTGATCGGCAGCGTGCTGCACGACGCAGGGCTCGGCGACGGCGTGGTCAACGTGATCACGCATGCGCCGCAGGATGCGCCGGCGATCGTCGAGCGGCTGATCGCGAACCCGGCGGTGCGCCGCGTGAACTTCACCGGTTCGACACGCGTCGGCCGCATCGTCGCGACGCTCGCCGCGCAGCACCTGAAGCCGGCGCTGCTTGAACTCGGCGGCAAGGCGCCGGTGCTCGTGCTCGACGACGCCGATCTCGACGCGGCGGTCGAGGCAGTCGCATTCGGCGCGTTCTTCAACCAGGGGCAGATCTGCATGTCGACCGAGCGCGTGATCGTCGATCGCAAGGTCGCCGATGCGTTCGTCGAACGGCTCGTCGCGAAGGCACGCACGCTGAAGGCCGGCAACCCGGCCGCGCCGGGCGCCGTGCTGGGCACGCTCGAAAGCGCGGCCGCCGCGCAGCGGATCGCGGCAATGGTGGACGACGCGCGCGAGCACGGCGCCGCGCTGCCGCTCGGCTGTGAAGTCAGCGGCGCGGTGATGCAGCCGACGATCGTCGACGGTGTCACGCGCGACATGCGGCTGTATGCGGACGAATCGTTCGGGCCGGTGGTGACCGTGCAGCGCGTCGACGGCGACGCCGCCGCGCTCGCGGCCGCGAACGACAGCGAGTACGGGCTGTCGGCGGCGGTGTTCAGCCGCGATATCGCGCGCGCGATGCAGGTCGCGAAGCAGATCGAATCGGGCATCTGCCACATCAACGGGCCGACGGTGCACGACGAGGCGCAGATGCCGTTCGGCGGCGTGAAGGCAAGCGGCTACGGCCGGTTCGGCAGCAAGGCGTCGATCGCCGAGTTTACCGACCTGCGCTGGATCACGGTCCAGACCACGCCGCGTCACTACCCGATCTGAGCAGTCCCGGGCGCCGCGGCGCCCCAGTTAAGACAACGACACAATGAAGTCTCCGCCCGGCGCGCGCACGCGCTCGGGGCGGAACCGACCGGAGACAGAACTTGGATGCGGATCCGACCCAACTGCGCGACGCGGCTGCCGCACAGCGCGTTCCCGCCGGCTATCGCCCCGTGGCGATCGGCACGGCGCCGCCGGAGATCGTGCAACGTGACGGCTGCTGGACCTTGCGCGCGACGACCCCGCTCGGCGCGTACCCACGCCGGCTGACCGACCGGCTCGCGAGCGGCGCGCGCGCGCATCCGGACCGCTGGCTGGTCGCGCGGCGCGGGCCCGACGGTACGTGGATCGGCATCACGTATGCGCAGATGCTCGAGCGCGCCCGCGCGATCGGCCAGGCGCTGCTCGATCGCGGGCTGTCGGCCGAGCGGCCCGTCGCGATCCTGTCGGGCAACGACCTCGAACATCTGCAACTCGCGTTCGGCGCGATGTGGGCCGGCATTCCGCATGCGTCGCTGTCGCCCGCGTATTCGCTCGTGTCGAGCGATTACGGCAAGCTGCGCCACGCGCTCGCCCTGCTCACGCCGGGGCTGGTCTTCGCGTCGGACGGCGCGGCGTTTCGTGCCGCGCTCGACGCGTCGGTGCCGCCTGATGTCGAGCGCGTGGTCGTGTCGGCACCCGACGGGATGGACGGCGTCACGCGTTTCTCGTCGCTGCTCGACACGACACCGGGCAGCGTCGATGCCGCGCACGAAGCGATCACCGGCGACACGATCGCGAAATTCCTGTTTACGTCGGGATCGACACGGCTGCCCAAGGCGGTGCCGACCACGCACCGGATGCTGTGCAGCAACCAGCAGATGCTGCTCGAGACGTTTCCGCAGTTCGGTCTGGAGCCGCCGGTGCTGGTCGACTGGCTGCCGTGGAATCACACGTTCGGCGGCAGCCATAACGTCGGCATCGCGCTGTACAACGGCGGCACGCTGTACATCGACGACGGCAAGCCGGTCGCCGGCAAGTTCGGCGAGACGCTGCGCAACCTGCGCGAGATCGCGCCCACCGTGTATTTCAACGTGCCGAAGGGCTGGGAAGAGCTGACCGCGGCGCTCGAAACGGATGCCGCGCTGCGCGAAACCTTCTTCTCGCGCGTGAGGATGTATTTCTTCGCGGGCGCCGGACTGTCGCAGGCCGCGTGGGACCGGCTCGAGCGCGTGACGCTCGCGCATTGCGGCGAGCGCATCCGGATCATGGCGGGCCTCGGGATGACCGAGGCCGCACCATCGTGCATGTTCACCACCGGGCCGGTGTCGGGGGCCGGCTACATCGGCCTGCCCGCGCCCGGCTGCGACGCGAAGCTGGTGCCGGTCGACGGCAAGTTCGAGGCGCGCTTTCGCGGGCCGAACGTGATGGCCGGTTATTGGCGCGCGAGCGGCGACGACGCGCGCGAGGTATTCGACGAGGAGGGCTACTACCGCAGCGGCGATGCAGTGCGTTTCGTCGATCCCGCGCGGCCGGAGATCGGCTTGATGTTCGACGGGCGCATCGCGGAGGATTTCAAGCTATCGTCCGGCACCTTCGTGAGCGTCGGGCCCATGCGCGCGCGGATCGTATCGAACGGCGCGCCGTACGTGCAGGACGCGGTCGTCACGGGGATGAACCGCGACGACGTCGGCGTGATGATCTTCCCGCGCGTCGACGATTGCCGTCGCCTGGCCGGCGTGGCACCGGATGCCGACGTGCGCACCGTCCTGCAGGCGCCCGCGGTGCGGGCGTTCTTCGCGGACCTGCTCGAGCGCCTGAACCGCGATGCGACCGGCAGCGCGACGTTCGTCACGCGGCTGTGCGTGCTCGATACGCCGCCTTCGCTCGATCTCGGCGAAGTCACCGACAAGGGCTCGATCAACCAGCGTGCGGTGCTCATGCACCGTGCGGCAGTGGTCGACGCGATGTACGAACCGGGCGCGGCCGACACGGGCGTGATCGTCGCCGGCACGGCGCGCCGGGCATGAGGTGCGCGCGATGAGCAACGCGTATTGCGCGCCATTGCGCGACATGCTGTTCGTGATCGGCGAATGGCTCGATGCGCCGGCGCTGTGGCGCCGCGTGCCCGACTGGGCGGAGCTCGACCTGTCGACTGCCGGGCAAGTGCTCGACGAAGCCGCCCGCTTCGTGGTCGAACGCATCGCGCCGCTCGATTCGACCGGCGATCTCGAGGGCTGCCGGTTCGACGGTGCCGGAGTGACGATGCCGGCGGGCTTTCGCGATGCGTACCGCGACTACGTCGACGCCGGCTGGCCGACGCTGGCGCTCGACGCCGATTGCGGCGGCCAGGGGCTGCCGCATCTGCTCGACGTCGCGCTGCAGGAGATGCTCGCGGGGGCGAACCACGCGTGGCTGATGTCGCCGGGGCTCACGCACGGCGCGGTGGCGTGCCTGCGCGCGCACGGCGGCGAGCGCCTGAAGCGCGACGTGCTGCCGAAGATCGCGAGCGGCGAGTGGCTGACGACGATGTGCATCACCGAGCCACAGGCGGGCAGCGATCTCGGCCTGCTGCGCACGCAGGCAGTGCCGGACCCGGCCGCCGACGGCTACCGAATCAGCGGCAGCAAGCTGTTCATCACCGGCGGCGAGCACGACCTGACCGACAATATCGTGCACCTCGTGCTCGCGCGCCTGCCCGATGCGCCGGCGGGAACGAAGGGGCTGTCGCTGTTCGTCGTGCCGAAGTGGCTCGACGCGCCGGGCGGCCGTGTGCGCAACGGCGTCTGGTGCGACGGCATCGAGAAGAAGATGGGGCTGAAGGCAAGCCCGACCTGCACGATGCGTTTCGACGCGGCCGCGGGCTGGCTCGTCGGCGAGCCGCATCGCGGGCTCGCATCGATGTTCGTGATGATGAACGCGGCGCGCCTGCAGGTCGCCATGCAGGGTGTCGGGCATGCGCAGAGCGCGTGGCAGGCCGCGTCGGCCTATGCGCGCGAACGCGTGCAGGGCAGGGCGGCGCCGATCGCGCAACATGCCGCGATCCGCCGCATCCTGCTCGATGCGCAGGCGATCGTCGAAGGCGAGCGCGCGATCGGCTACTGGATCGCGCACTGGCTCGACGTCGCCGCGCACGATCCGCAGCCGCCGGCACGGCTCGCGGCGTCGCGGCTGGCATCGTTGCTCACTCCGATTGCCAAGGCGTTCTTCACCGCGAACGGCTTCGCGGCCGCGTCGAACGCGCTGCAGGTATTCGGCGGCTACGGCTACGTTCACGAATACGGGATCGAACAGACGGTGCGCGATTGCCGCGTGTCGATGCTGTACGAAGGGACCAACGAGATCCAGGCGATCGATCTGCTGGTGCGCAAGGTGCTGGGGGATCGCGGCGAGGCGCTGCATGCGCTGCTCGAGTTGATTCGCGCGGAAGCCGCGCAGAGCGTCCAGGCGGCGGACGAGCGGGCGAGGGACGCCGGGGCGCGCGTCGCCACGCTGTGCGCGGAGCTCGAGCGCGTGACGGCCGGCGTGATCCGCGCGAGCGAGCACGATCCGGATCTGCCCTACCGGGTCGCGGACGACTATCTCGCGCTGGTCGGCTGGCTGCTGCTCGCGTTCGCGTGGGCGCGCACGCTGCGCATCGTCGGCGATGCGCCGGGAGACGATTCGTTCCGTGCGGGCAAGCGCGCGGTCGGCACCTACTTCTTCGACTATCCGCTCGCGGCATTCGCACACCGGCTCGCGCTGGTGGACGCGGGCTGCCGCGCGGCGTTGCCGGCTGCCGCGGCATAAGGTTCGTCCGAGCCGGGCGTGGACGGCCCGGGGCGGCTCGCCGGCCGGCACGAGCCGCCGTGCGGGCCGATATACGGACCGCGTGAGGTAAGATGGCCCGCGATCCTCCTTCCGACACGTTCATGAGTTCGACACCCGTCAAACCGGCCGGCACGAAACGCACGGCCCGCGCCAGCGAAGCCAGGCCGCGCATGCGTTCGCAGCAGCGGCTTACCTACCTGATCGGCAATCTCGACCGGCTGCTGCGCCGCCAGATGAGCGATGCGCTCGCGCCGCTCGGTGTGACGCTCGCGCAGTACACGGCGCTGTCGGTGCTCGAGGCGCGCGGCGCGCTGTCCAATGCGCAACTCGCGGTGCGCTCGTTCATCACGCCGCAATCCGCGAACGAAGTGATGGTTGCGATGGCCGCCCGCGGCTTCGTGACGCGCGAGGCCGATCCCAGCCATGGCCGCGTGATCCTGCTGCGTCTGACCGACGAGGGCTCGGCAATCCTGCGCGAATGCGAGCAGGTGCTGCGGCCGCTCGAACGCCGGATGCTCGGCGACGACGTGAGCGCCGACGACGTCGCGCAGGTTCACCGTACGCTCGAACTGTTCGTGCGCAACCTGCGCGACTGAGCACGCCGCCGCGTCTTTCGTTCCGGTTTCGCCGGCCGCGCCGGGCCACGCCGCAGCGTGGCCCGGGTTGCGAACGGGTTGCGGGTTAACACCGCGCTCGCGACACTTGAAATATCAGGTTACCTGTTATTAAATCATCCCGTCCCTCGACGGGATTTTCTTTCGGGTTCTTAATCAGGTTACCTGATAAATTGACGAGACCCGATCACGATAAAGCAAGGACACCGCGCATGCGTTCCGCGTATGCCGCGCGAGTCACGGTTAGGAGACGACATGGACACTTCCGTTGCCGCAAGGCCGGCCGTCGCGACGACGCTCGGCCTATGTTTCGCGATCGCATTGCTCGAGGGGCTCGACCTGCAGTCGGTCGGCGTCGCGGCACCGCGCATGGCCCACGAATTCGGGCTCTCGGTTTCACAGATGGGGCTCGCGTTCAGCGCGGGCACGTTCGGCCTGCTGCCGGGCGCGATGCTCGGCGGCTGGCTGGCCGACCGGGTTGGCCGCAAGCACGTGCTGATCGCGTCGGTCTGCCTGTTCGGGCTGCTGTCGATCGCGACCGCGCAGGTGTCGAGCTTCGCGATGCTGGTCGCCGTTCGTGCGCTGACCGGCCTCGGCCTCGGCGGCGCGATGCCGAACCTCATTGCATTGTCGTCGGAAGCGGTCGACGCACGCTCGCGCAGCAGCGCGGTGGCCGTGATGTACTGCGGGATTCCGTTCGGCGGCGTGATCGCGTCGCTGATCGGCGTGCTGCTCGCGGGCGACACCGAATGGCGGCACATTTTCTATGTCGGGGGCGTCGGCCCGCTGCTGCTCGCGCCGCTGCTGCTCGCACTGCTGCCCGAATCGCGTGCGTTCCTCGACGTCAGCGCATCGGGCGCGGCGCGCCCCAGCGTCGGACAGACGCTGTTCGGCGGCTCGCGCACCGGCACGACACTGGCGTTGTGGCTCAGCTACTTCTGCACGCTGATCGTGCTGTATTTCCTGCTGAACTGGCTGCCGTCGCTGATGGCCGCGAAGGGGCTCGCTCGCAGCCAGGCCGGTATCGTGCAGATCTTCTTCAACATTGGCAGCGGCCTCGGCGTGCTCGGCATCGGCGTGTCGATGGACCGCTTGCGTCCATCGCGCGTGGTCGGTGGCATGTACGCGGGGATCGTGCTGTCGCTTGCCGCGCTGGCGATCGCACCTGGACTCCTGTGGCTGTCCGCCGCCGCGTTCGCGGCCGGGATGTTCGTCGTCGGCGGCCAGTCGGTGCTGTATGCGCTGGCCGCGATCTATTACCCGACCGCGATGCGCGGCACCGGCGTCGGCTCCGCCGTTGCCGTCGGCCGCCTCGGCTCGGTGGTCGGGCCGCTCGCCGCCGCCGAACTGCTCGCAATGGGCCGCAGCGCGTCGGTCGTGATCGGCGCGAGCATTCCCGTCACGCTCGTCGCCGCCGTCGCTGCGCTGGTGCTGATCCGGCGCCCGCAGGCGCACGACTGATTTCTTCCCATTTCAACCACGAGCGCCGGTAGAGCGCGATTACGACACAGGTCTGGAGACGAACCCCATGAAGCACACCAAAGCCTTGCTGGCGGCCGGCGCATGCGCGCTCGCCGCGACCGGCGCGCACGCGCAGTCGAGCGTGACGCTGTACGGGATCATCGATACGGGCGTCGAGTTCGTGTCGCACGCGAACGCGGCCGGCGACCACGTCGTGCGCATGCCGGGCGTGACGGGCGAGCTGCCGTCGCGCTGGGGCCTGCGCGGCACCGAGGATCTCGGCGGCGGCTACCAGGCGGTATTCACGCTCGAAAGCGGCTTCAACGTGCGCGGCGGCGATCTCGGCCAGGGCGGCCGGCTGTTCGGGCGGCAGGCGTTCGTCGGGCTGAAGAGCGGCTTCGGCACGCTCGCGTTCGGCCGCCAGTACACGATGACCTATCTCGCGCTGCAGGGCGCGGACATCATCGGCCCCGACATCTACGGGCTCGGCTCGTTCGACGCATACGTGCCTAACGGCCGCGCCGACAACGCGGTGACCTACGTCGGCACCTATCGCGGCGTGACGCTCGGCGCCGCGTATTCGTTCGGCCGCGACGGCGCGGGCACCGGCAACTCGCCGGGGCAGGGCACCTGCGCGGGGCAGGTGCCGGGCGATGCCGTCCAGTGCCGCAACTGGTCGGTGATGCTCAAGTACGACAGCGCGTATTTCGGTGCGGCGGCGTCGTACGAGGAGCAGCGCGGCGGCACCGGCGCGGCCGCGAACTTCTTCGACGGCGTCGCGCCGGTCGCCTTTACCAGCAGCGGCGGCAAGGACGCGCGCACGCACGTGAGCGCGTATGCGCAGGCGGCGGGCGCGCGGATCGGCGCGGGCTGGATCGGGCGGCGCGTGTCGACCGGTTCGCCGGCCGCGCCGGGCGCGCATTCGGACCTGTTCTTCCTTGGCGCGTCGTATGCGGTGAAGCCCGATTTCGTCGTCGACGGCGAAGGCTACCGGATCGTCAACAGCGCGCACGACACGCGCGCGACGATGGCCACGCTGCGCGCGACCTATCTGCTGAGCAAGCGCACGGCCGTCTACGCACAGTCGTCGTATCTGTGGAACAGCGCGCATGCACGCTACGCGGTCAGCGGCGGCGGGCCCGGCACGACGCCCGGCGCAGGGATGGGGCAGCTCGGCGCGATGGTCGGCGTGCGGCACATGTTCTGATCCGGCAGCCAGACGAACGGGAGCTATCTTGAACAGGAAATCTGCATTCCTCTGTATTGCGCCGCTGTCCGCGGCGGCCATGCTCGCCGGCTGCGGCGGCGACGATTCGGTCAGCGCCACGCCGACGCACCTGAGCGCCGCGACGCCGGCCGCGATGGCGCAGACGTGCGACGCGCTCGCCGCGAAGCTCGCGTATGCGAACACGTCGTTCACGTCGGTGACGACCGCGGCCGCCGGCGCGCTGACGGTGGCCGGCAAGCCGATCGCCGAGCACTGCGTGATCGACGGGAAGATGAACGAGCGCGTGAGCGCGGTGGACGGCAAGACCTATGCGATCGGCTTCGAGATGCGCTTGCCGAAAGCGTGGAACGGCCGCTTCTTCTACCAGGCGAACGGCGGGCTCGACGGCAATATCGTGACCGCGACCGGCGAGGTCGGCGGCGGCGGGCCGCTGACCGATGCGCTGAACCAGGGCTTCGCGGTGATCAGCTCGGATTCCGGGCACAGCGCCGCGCAGAACCCGCTGTTCGGCCTCGATCCGCAGGCGCGCATCGATTACGGCTACGGCGCGGTCGACGCGCTCACGCCGATGGCGAAGCAGGTGATCCGGCTCGCATACGGGAAGACGCCCGACCGCAGCTATTTCGGCGGCTGCTCGAACGGCGGCCGGCACGCGATGGTCACGGCCGTGCGCAACGCGGGCGACTACGACGGGATCATCGCGGGCGATCCGGGCTTCCATCTGCCGAAGGCGGCGATCGGCGAGATGTACGGCGCGCAGCAGTTCGCGAAGATCGCGTCGGCGACCGGGACGAACGGGCTGCCCGACATCCGCAGCGGCTTCACCGATGCGGAACGCCGGTTCGTCGGTGCGAAGATTCTCGACAAGTGCGATGCGCTCGATGGCGTGGCCGACGGGATGGTGCAGGACGTCGCCGCGTGCCAGGCGCATTTCAGCGTCGAGACGGACATCCCGACCTGCGCGAACGGCACGCGCACCGGCGCGTGCCTCACGACCGCGCAGAAGAGCGCGCTCGAGAACGTGTTCGCGGGCGCGCGCAACAGCGCGGGCACGGCGCTCTATGCGAGCTTTCCGTACGATCCCGGCATGGCCAGCGGCGGCTGGGCCGCGTGGAAGCAGTCGAATTCGGTCACGCTCGACCCGGCCGCGATGGCGTTCACGTTCATGACGCCGCCGAAAACCGCCGCGACGCTCGCGAACCTCACCGGCTTCGCGCTCGGCTTCGACATGGACAACGACGCGCCGGCGATCTTCGCGACGAACGGCGTGTACACGCAATCGTCGTGGTCGTTCATGACGCCGCCCGACGAGACCAACCTGTCCGCGCTGAAATCGCGCGGCGCGAAGCTGCTCGTCTATCACGGCACCGGTGACCCGGTGTTCTCGTTCAACGACACGAGCGACTGGTACGGGCGGCTCGCGCAGGCGAACGGCGGCGACGCGTCGGGCTTCGCGCGCTTCTATCCGGTGCCGGGCATGAACCACTGCTCGGGCGGGCCGGCGGCCGACCAGTTCGACATGCTGACGCCGCTCGTCGCGTGGGTCGAGCAGGGGCAGGCGCCCGCGGCGATCGTCGCCACGGCGCGCGACACGACGAACGCGGTGCCGAACGCGGACGTGCCGACGTCGTGGGGCGCGGGACGCACGCGGCCGTTGTGCCCGTATCCGCAGGTCGCGCGTTACAACGGCTCGGGCGACGTGAATTCGGCGGCGAGCTTCAGTTGTCGATGATGTAGGGAAGGGGGATGTACCGACGCGCGGAAGCTTCGGTACATTCGCCGCTGTTCGGCGGCGGATGGCGCGAGCGTGCCGGTCCGTCCGGATGGAAACGGCGGTGCGCCGCGCATGACGATCGAGTTTGCCGCCCGACGCGGCATCCGGGGATACACTGTGGCGCTTTCGCGTCGGCGAGACACGTCCCGGCCGACGTGCGCCGCCAGCTATCCTTCCTCCGATTCGACCATGCAAACCGTAGCGGTACTCGACTTCGAAACAACCGGGCTTTCTCCGAACATGGGCGACAGGGCGACCGAGATCGCCGTGATCCTGCTGCGCGACGGCGAGATCGTCGACCGCTACCAGAGCCTGATGAACGCCGGCCGCCGCATTCCGTCCGACGTCGTCGCGCTCACGGGGATCACGAACGACATGATCGCGTCGGCGCCGCCGGTGGCGAAGGTCATGAAGGAAGCCGCCGCGTTCGTCGGCAGCCATCCCGTCGTCGCGCACAACGCCGGGTTCGACAAGCGGTTCTGGCAGGCCGAACTCGGGATGCTCGGGATGGCGGCCGAGCATGCGTTCGCATGCACGATGCTCGTCGCGCGGCGCCTCTACCCGCACGCGCAGAGTCACCGGCTGTCGAACCTCGCGACCATGCTGCGCTTGCCGCAGACGGGCCGTGCCCACCGCGCGATGGTCGACGCGGAGATCGCGAGCCATCTGTGGTGCCGGATGCAGCGCGACATCGGGGAGACTTACGGGTTGCGGCAGGTCGATCACGGGCTGATGTCGCGATTGCAGACGACGAGCAAGGCGAAGGTCGCGACGTTTTTCGGTTCATTGGCTGCCGACAGGCGCTGACGTTCGAGCGTCACTCGCCGGGATCCATCGGCACCTCGAGCCCGACCTTCACGCGGCTCATGCTCACGAGCGTCTTGAAGCGCTTCACGTTGTTGTTCGCGAAGAACAGCTCGCGCGTGAGCGCGTTGTACTGATCCATGTTGCGCACGGCGAGGATCAGCACGAAATCCCATTCCCCGGTCACGTAGTAGCACTGCTGGATCTGCGGGCAGCGCTCGAAGGTCCGCTTCATCGCGTCGAGCTGGTCGATCTGCTCGCGCTCGACCTCGACGTTCACGACGATCGTCAGCGGATGATCGACCTTCTCCGGCGCGACGACCGCCGTGTAGCGCACGATGACGCCGTCTTCCGCGAGCCGCCGCAGGCGGCGGTTCACGGCGGCGGTCGACAGGTTCACGCGGGCGCCGAGTTCGGTCTGCGGCGTGTTCGCGTCGCGCTGGACTTCCATCAGCAGCTTGCGATCGAACGCATCGAGTGGGGTGGGCATGATGGTGCGGCAGCCTCGAAAGAATGAGAAATTTTTGCGTCCGGAACGCCGATTTGGCGATTTTATTGACCGGGATGCGCAATATTATTTTTCGGACCGACGGCGTGCGCAACCCGTATGCGCCCGCACCGCATTCACCGCCGGGCCGCCCGCGCGGCCAATTTCCGGAGCCCTTCCAGCCATGCTGATCGCCAATCCCCGCGCGTCGCGCACCGACTATCCCGACACGCTGCGCCGCATCATGAACATCGCCGCGGCCGACGAGAGCGGCGCGTGGCTCGCGCACTGGCCGCTCGTCGGCGCGGCCCGCACGCCGTTGCGCGCGCTGCCCGATCTGGCCGCGCGGCTCGGCGTCGCGAGCGTCAGCGTGAAGGACGAAGCGTGCCGTTCGCCGCTCGGCAGCTTCAAGGCGCTCGGCGCGCCGATCGCGCTGATGCGGCTCGTGAAGCGGTTGCGGCGCAACGAGGCGCTCGATCCGCAGGGGCTCGTCACGGGCCGCTACGCGGCGTCGCTGGCCGACCTGACGGTGATCAGCGCAACCGACGGCAATCACGGCCGAGCGCTGGCCGCCGCCGCGAGCGCGATCGGCTGCCGCTGCGTGATCGTGCTGCACGCGCACGTCGACGCGGAGCGCGAGCATGCGATCGCCGCGCATGGCGCACGGATCGTGCGGATCGCCGGCAACTACGACGAATCGGTCGTGCACGCCGCGCAGCTCGCGGACGCGAACGGCTGGCACGTGGTGTCGGATACGTCGTACGACGGCTACGAGGCGATTCCGCGCGACGTGATGCAGGGCTACGGCGTGATCGCGGCCGAGGCGCTCGCGCAGGCGGCGGGAGAGGGCAACCTCGGCGATGGCGATGGCGATGGCGATGGCGATGGCGATGGCGACGGCGACGGCGATGGCAGCGGCGATGGCAGCGGCGATAACCGGCCGTTCACGCACGTGTTCCTGCAGGGCGGCGTCGGCGGCCTTGCGGCCGGTGTCGCGAGCTATCTGTGGGAGCATGCCGGCGCACGGCGGCCGCATTTCATCGTCGTCGAGCCGCGCCAGGCCGATTGCCTGTACCAGAGCGCGCTCGCCGGGCGCGCGACGAACGCGACCGGCAGCGTCGACTCGGTGATGGCGGGGCTCGCGTGCGGCGAGGCGTCGCCGCTCGCATGGGACTTTCTCGAGCCGGGCATCGATCACTTCATGCTGATCGACGACGACGACGCGGTGCAGGCGATGCGCGCGCTGGCCGCCGGCAGCGAACGCGACGTGCCGTTCGTGTCCGGCGAGTCGGGCGCGGCGGGCATCGCGGGGCTGACCGTGCTGATGCGCGATCCGGCGCTGGCGCGGCAGGCGGGGCTCGATGCGAACGCGCGCGTGCTGGCGATCAACACGGAAGGCGCGACCGCGCCGAGCGTCTACCGACGGTGTGTCGGCGAGACGGCCGACGCGGTGCTGGCGCGCCAGCGCGACTGGCTGACGCGGACCCGCGCGGCCGCGGAAGCCTGAGCGACCCGAACGACCTGACGACCGACGAGGCAAGCACGATGGACGCACTGGACGCAACGGCAGGAAGCACGCTTCAGGGCCGGCTGAAAACCTGGCGCCGGCATCTGCACCAGCACCCGGAGACGGGTTTCGAGGAAGTAAACACGTCGGACTACGTCGCGCGGATCCTGACGACACTCGGGCTCGACGTGCAGCGCGGGATCGGCGGCACGGGGCTGGTCGCGAACCTGACGGCCGGCACCGGCACGCGCGCGATCGGCATCCGCGCGGACATGGACGGCCTGAACATCGCCGAGCACGCGCCGGGCCGCGAACATGCGTCGCGCACGCCGGGCAAGATGCACGCGTGCGGGCACGACGGACACATGTCGATGGTGCTCGGCGCCGCGCAACTGCTGGCCGAGCGCAAGGACTTCGACGGCACCGTGCGCTTCATCTTCCAGCCGGCCGAGGAACATGGCCGCGGCGCGAAGGCGATGATGGCCGACGGGCTGTTCGAGCGCTTCCCGGTCGACGCGATCTTCGGCGCGCACAACATGCCGGGCATGCGCGCCGGCACGTTCGCGACGCGCGCGGGCGGCATCATGGCGAGCGAGGACAACTTCGTGATCCGGATCGACGGGCGCGGCACGCATGCGGCGCGCCCCCACATGGGCATCGATCCGATCGTGATCGGCTCGCAGATCGTGCTCGCGCTGCAGACGATCGTGTCGCGCAATCTCGATCCGGGCCTGCAGGCGGTGATCTCGTGCACCGAGTTCATCACCGACGGGCTGCGCAACGTGCTGCCGTCGACGGTGACGATCAAGGGCGACACGCGTAGCTATGCGCGCGACGTGCAAACGCTGCTCGAAACACGGATGCGCGAGATCAGCGAAGGGATCTGCCGCGCGCACGGTGCGACCTGCACGTTCGAATACACGCACGAGTTCGCGCCGACGGTGAATTCCCCGGAATGGGTCGACATGGCCGTCGAGGCCGCGGCGCACGTCGCGGGCGCCGACGCGGTGAACGCCGACGTGCAGCCGATGATGATCTCGGAGGACTTCGGCGCGTTCCTGCAGGCGGTGCCGGGCAACTTCGTGTTCATCGGCAACGGCGACGCGGCCGAGCGCGGCGGGGTGCCGCTGCACAACGCGGCGTACGATTTCAACGACGAGATTCTGCCGGTCGGCGCGCGGTATTTCGCGGAGGTGGCGCGACGGGCGTTGAAGGCGGCGTAGCAGGCCGTCGGCGGTCTGTTCGCAGGGCCCCGCTACGCGTTCGGTTCGCCGGCAGGCCGTTACGCTTCGGCCGCCCGCTTGGCCGACACGTCGGCCGTGCCGGTGCGATCGAGGATCGCCAGCACTTCGCGCGCGGTGTTCTCCGAATGGCTGCGCAGCACCTGCGGCAGCCGTGCGTGGTCGGGATCGGCGAGCGCAGCCATGATCGCTTCGTGCTCGTGCAGCGATTCGGCCCAGCGCAGCGTGTCCGCGTTCGCGGCGCCGCGCGCGCGGTGCACCTTCGACATCAGCGACGCATAAATGCCCGACAGCACCGGGTTGCCGGCCGCGTCGATGATCATCTGATGAATCTGTTGGTTCAGCCGGAAATACTCGACCCGCTTGCCGGCCTCGTGACACTCGACCATCCGCCGGTGCTTCGCCTGCAGCGCGGCGAGCGTCGACGTGCCGATCCGCTTGCGCAGCAATTCGCCCGCCATTGCCTCGAGCCCGTGCAGCAGCTCGAACGTCGACACGAGATCGTCGATGTCGATCGACGCGACGCGATAGCCGATGTACTGGCGATGCGTGACGGCGCCTTCCGCGACGAGCACCTTCAGCGCTTCGCGCAGCGGCGTCTTCGACACGTCGAACGCGAGGCTCAGTTCCTTTTCGTCGATCCGCGCGCCGGGCGGCAGTTCGCCCTCGTCGATCATCACGCGCAGGCGCGCGGCGATCTCCGCGGCCATGCCGCGCGTGCGCAGAAGCAGGGGATTGCGGGGTGTCTGGCTCATGATGGCGCAAGCTTATCACGATATCGGGGCTTACCCTGCACCACGATAGTGATAAAACAAATTCAATGAAACCAAGCGTTTACGCTAACGGTAATTATAAATTTCTAATCCTATACTCGGCTCAACGTTGCGCGACGTCCTGACCATCCTCGTTCATCCCTGGAGTCCGTCCATGTCTTCAACCTCCGGTGTCGCCGCCCTGACGGTCGGCAAGTCCGCCGTCCGCTGGAAGATATTCGTCGTCATGCTGAGCCTCATCGCGATCAACTACGTCGATCGCGCGTCGCTGTCCGTCGCCATGCCTTACATCTCGCAGGAGTTCAAGATCGGGCCGGCGATGGAGGGCCTGATCCTCAGCTCGTTCTTCTGGACCTATGCGGTGATGCAGATCCCGGGCGGGATGCTGGCCGACCGGTTCAAGCCGCGCATCGTGATCGCGACGGCGACCGTGTTCTGGGGCTTCTTCCAGGCGATCGCCGCGCTGTGCACGAACGCGCCGTCGCTGCTGCTCACGCGCCTCGGCCTCGGCGCATCCGAAGCGCCGATCTATCCGGCCGGCGGCAAGCTCAACGCGATCTGGATGACGCAGACCGAGCGCGGCCGCGGCGCCACGCTGCTCGACGGCGGCGCGCCGCTCGGCGCGGCCTTGGGCGCGGTGCTGATCGCCGGCCTGATCGCGTTGCTCGGCTCGTGGCGGCTCGCGTTCGCGGTGGCCGGCGTCGGCACCGTGCTGGCCGGTTTCCTCGCGTGGTACTACATCCGCAACACGCCGCGCGAGCATCCGGGCGTCAACGATCTCGAGGCCGACTACATCGAGGCGTCGCACGCGAGCGACCTCGCGGCCGAGCCGGCCGGTGCATCGGGGCGCTCGCGCGACTTCTTCAAGTACCGCTCGGTGTGGTGCATGTTCTTCGGCTGGATGTGCTTCAACAGCGTGTTCTACGGGCTGCTCACGTGGATGCCGAACTACCTGCACAAGGTGCACGGCTTCGACATCAAGCAGATGGGCGGGTCGACCTTCATCATCTTTTTCTGCGGCTTCGTCGGCGAGCTGCTCGGCGGCTGGATCGCCGACAAGTGGAAAGCCGCGGGCGGGCGTCCGAACGTCGTGATGCGCACGCTGTTCGGCATCGCCGCGGTGATCGCGACCGTGTCGATCTTTTCCGTCGCCTACGTGAAGAGCCCGGTCGTGTGCGTCGCGCTGCTGTCGACGACGCTGTTCTTCCTGCGCTGGTGCGGGCTGTACTGGTGCATCCCGTCGTCGCTCGGCACACGCAACAAGATCGGCTTCCTCGGCGGCCTCATGAACCTCGGCGGCAACATCGGCGGCATCACCGTGCCGATCCTCGTCGGCGCGATCGTGCAGTTCACCGGTTCCTACTTCCTTGCGCTGATGGTGTTCGCGGCGGCCGGCGTCGGCCTGTTCGTGTGCTCCAGCGCGATCGACTACGAAAACAAGCTCCCCGTCTGACCGACCCCTTTCACTGCATCGACTGCATTCATTGGTAGAGAGAAAACCCATCATGAAGAAACGTACCCTGCTCGGCATGCTCACCCCTTCGTCCAACACGTCGCTCGAACCGCTGACGAGCGCGATGGTCGCCGGCCTGCCGGGCGTGTCCGCGCACTTCGCGCGCTTTCCCGTCACCGAAATCTCGCTGACGGGCCAGGCGCTCGGCCAGTTCGACGACGACAAGATCATCCAGGCCGCGATGCTGCTCGCGGACGCGAAGGTCGACGTGATCGCATGGAACGGCACGTCGTCCGGCTGGCTCGGCTTCGAGGCCGACGAGCGGCTGTGCCAGCGCATCACCGAAGCGACCGGGATCCCCGCCACGACCTCGGTGCTCGCGCTCAACGAGATCCTGAAGAAGACGAACGCGCACGAGTTCGGCCTCGTCACGCCGTATCTCGACGACGTGCAGACGAAGATCGTCGACAACTATCGCCGCTCGGGGCTGAACTGCATCGCCGAGCGCCATCTGAACCTGAAGGTCAATTTCTCGTTCTCCGAAGTGACGGGCGACCAGATCGGCGGGATGGTGCGCGAAGTGGCGAAGGCCGGCCCGCGCGCGATCTCGATCTTCTGCACGAACCTGAACGCCGCGCACCTGGTTCCGGCGCTTGAGGAAGAGACGGGCATTCCGATCTACGACACGATCTCGACCGTCGTGTGGAAGTCGCTGCAGCTCGCCGACTACGACACGCGGCAGGTGAAGGGCTGGGGGCGTCTCTTCAGCGACGTGATCTGAGGCGCGCGTCATGTCGAACGATCTCGATTTCGTGATCCGTCACGCGGACGTCGTGACGGCGGCGGACCGGTTCTCGTGCGACATCGGCATCCGCGCGGGGCGCGTGGCCATGCTCGGCCACGGGCTGCCGCGCGCGCCGCGCGAGCTCGATGCGAGCGGCATGCTCGTGATGCCGGGCGGCGTCGATGCGCACTGCCACCTCGACCAGCCGATGCCCGACGGGCTGAAGATGGCCGACGATTTCCTGTCCGGCACGCGCTCCGCGCTGTGCGGCGGCACGACCACCGTCGTGCCGTTCGCCGCGCAGGCGAAGGGGCAGTCGCTGCAGGCGGCCGTCGACGACTATCACCGGCGCGCGGAAGGGCGCGCGCTGATCGACTACGGTTTTCACCTGATCGTCGCCGATCCGACGCCGCACGTGCTGGCCGACGAGCTGCCGCGGCTGATCGCGAACGGCTACACGTCGTTCAAGGTGTACATGACCTACGACGACCTGAAGCTGAACGACCGGCAGATGCTCGACGTGCTGTCGGTCGCGCGCGAGCACGGCGCGCTCGTGATGGTGCATGCGGAGAATTCGGACTGCATCGGCTGGCTGACCGAGCGGCTGCTCGGCGACGGCCACGTCGCGCCGCATTTTCATGCGCACGCGCGGCCGGCCGTGGTCGAGCGCGAGGCGACGCATCGCGCGATCGCGTTCGCGGAACTCGTCGACGTGCCGATCCTGATCGTGCATGTATCGGGCGCCGAGGCGATCGAGCAGATTCGCTGGGGGCAGTCGCGTGGGCTGCCAATTCTCGCTGAAACCTGCCCGCAGTACCTGTATCTGACGGCCGCCGATCTCGGTCATCACGGTCACGACGGCTACGAAGGCGCGAAATGCGTATGCAGCCCGCCGCCGCGCGATCCGGCGAACCAGCAGGCGGTGTGGAAGGCGCTGAAGCAGGGCGTGTTCTCGGTATTCTCGTCCGATCACGCGCCGTTCAACTACGACGATCCGTGCGGCAAGCATCCGGGCGGGCAGGCCGTCTCGTTCGACCATATCCCGAACGGCATTCCGGGGCTGGAGACGCGCCTGCCGCTGCTGTTCGACGGCGTGCGCAACGGGCGCCTGTCGCTGCACCAGTTCGTCGAGCTGACGTCGCTGCGCCCCGCGAAGCTGTACGGGCTGTATCCGCGCAAGGGGACGATCGCGGTCGGCGCCGACGCGGATATCGTCGTGTGGGATCCGGACAAGCGCGTGCGGATCGCGAATGCGTCGCTGCATCATGCGGTCGACTACACGCCTTATGAAGGGATCGAGGTGACGGGCTGGCCGCGTCATTGCCTGTCGCGCGGCGAGCTGCTCGTCGAGGACGGCCGGCTGGTCGCGGCGGAGCCGGGGCGCGGGCAGTTCCTGCCGGCCGGCAAGCCGTGCCTCGACTGATGTCGCGCGATGCGATTGCGATGTGAGCGCCCGCGCGACGCGGCGGGCGCCGTTTCAACAGGAGCTACGATGAGCGTTTCCCTCGCAATGCGCGGCCTCGCGGCCGCGGCGATCGTCGCCGGGTCATGCGGCGGCGGCCCGGCGCTGGCTGCCGGCGGCGCGCCGCAGGACCCGCCGAGCGTCGTGCCCGAAGCGGCCGGCGTCGATTCGGCGCCGCTCGTGCGGCTGTCCGAATGGCTGCGCCGCGACCGGATGGACGTGCGCAGCCTGGTCGTCGTGAAGGACGGCAAGATCGTGTTCGAGCGCTACGGCGACGGCCTCACGCGCGACAACAACTACGAGCTGTATTCGGTGACGAAGACGATCACCGCGCTGCTCGCCGGCATTCTCGACGGCGAGGGCAAGCTCGGCCCGTCGACGAAGGTCGCGCCGCTGATCGCGGCCGCGCGGCCCGATCTCGCGGGCGAACTCGCGGACAAGCAGGATATCGAGCTGCGGCACCTGATGTCGATGTCGAGCGGGTTGCGCTACACGACGCGCGAAGGCACCGATCCGCTGTACTACGACGCGCCCGACCGGCTGCAGGTTGCCGTGACGAGCCGTGCCGCGCAGCCGCCCGGCACGCATTTCGACTACATCGACGTGAACCCGGTGCTGGTCGGTACGGCCGTGTCGATCGCCGCGGGCGAGCGCGAGGACGACTTCGCGCGCGAGCGGCTGTTCGAGCCGCTCGGCTTCGCGCACTACCGCTGGAGCGGCGCCGACGGCACCGGCGCGGTGGCGGGTGGCTGGGGCCTGCGGCTGCGCGCCGTCGACATGGCGAAGATCGGCATGCTGCTGCTCGACAATGGCCGCTGGAACGGCAAGCAGGTCGTGCCGGCCGGCTGGGTCCGGCAGATGACGACGCCATCGCCGGCCGCGGCCGACTACGGCTACTACTGCTGGATCGGCCATGTCGTCGAGCGCGGCACGCCGGAATTCGGCGCGATGGGCTTCAAGGGGCAGTTCATCACGGTGCTGCCCGCGCAGCGCGCGGTCGTCGTGATGACGAGCCTGCTGCCGACCGACGGCGGGTTGCGCGACGCGACCTACCTGAACCTCTATCGGCGGATGGTCGGCGACTACATCCTGCCGGCGCTCACGCCCGCGCGGCCGCCGGTCGAAAGCGCGGCAGCCACGCAGGCGCTGCGCGACGAACTCGAGCGCAGCCGGCAGACGAAGGGGGTGCCCGGTACCGCCACCGCGTTCAACGATGCACCGGAGATTTGATGAGGATTGCGAATTTCAGTGACCATTCGTCCGTGTGGCGTTCCGATGCACGGCGGCCCGCTGCGCCGTTCATGCGCCGGCTGCTCGCACGGGTTGCCGCGTTGCTGATCGGCGGCGGGGCGCTGGCCTCGGCATCGGCACCGATGCTGTCCGTGGCGCACGCGGCCGACGCGTTGCCGCTGCATGAAACCGGCATCGCGGCGGCCGCACCCGAAGACGTCGGCGTCGATTCGCGCAGGCTCGTCGCGCTGTCGCGCTGGATCCGCGAGCAGAAGCTCGACGTGTACAGCCTGCTCGTCGTGAAGGACGGCAAGCTGATCTTCGAGCGCTACGGCGCGAACGCGTCGCGCGACTCGACCTACGAGCTGTACTCGGTGACGAAGGCCGTGACGTCGCTCGTCGCGGGCATCCTGGTCGAGCAGGGCGCCGTGCAGCTCGACGAGCCGGTGGCCGCGCGGCTTGCCGCGTGGCGCCCCGAGCTCGGGGGCGCGCTCGCGGACAAGCGCGGCATCGAATTGAAGCACGTGCTGTCGATGTCGAGCGGCCTGCATTACGACTTCAGCCCGAAGGACGATCCGATCTACTACACCGCGCCGGACCGGCTGAAGCTCGCCGCGTCGGCCGCGCCGAAGGTCGCGCCGGGCACCGCGTTCGAGTACACCGACGTGAACCCGATCCTCGCGTCGGCGATGTTGAGCGCGGCGGCCGGCGAGCCCGTCGAGCGCTATGCGCGCACGCACCTGTTCGGCCCGCTCGACATGAAGCGCGCGGCATGGGAGCGCGCGGATCGCACCGGGCTCGTGTCGGCCGGCTGGGGGCTGCGGCTGCGCGCCGTCGACATGGCGAAGATCGGCATGCTCGTGCTCGACGGCGGGCGCTGGCAGGGGCGGCAGGTGGTGCCGCGGGCGTGGATCGCGCAGATGACGGCGCCGCGCGTGTCGCAGCACTTCGGCTACTACTGGTGGATCAACAACATCGTCGACAGCGAGCCGGAATTCGACGCGATGGGCTTCAAGGGGCAATTCATCACGGTGTTGCCGAAGCGCAATACGGTGATCGTGATGACGGGCGTGCTGCCGGTGGACGGCGGCCTGCGCGACGCGGAGAACGTGAAGCTGTTCCGGCGGATGGTGAACGGCTACATCCTGCCGGCGCTCGATGGCGGTGCGGCGTCGGGGCAGGGCGGCGGCGCCGGCGATACGCTTGCGGCGCTGCGCGACGAACTCGAAGTGAGTGCGCGCACCGCAGGCGTGCCCGGCACGCAGCTCGATCCGACGGATCTGCCGAAGTAGGCGCGTCGATACGTGTGCGGCGCTGCGTGTGGAGCGGGAAGTGAGTGCGTGCTCCGTGGGCGTGCCCGGCGCGCAGGTCGATTCGACGGATCTGCCGAAGCAGCGTCTGGCCTGTGTCCGGTCGGCCCGATGCAGGCGGGCCGGACACACCGCGTGTCTCACATCACACCAGTTCACCCAGGCACGCGTCGAACTGCGCGACGAGCGTGTCGACATCGTCGGCCGTCGTCTGCGGACACACGAGCATCATGTTGTGGAACGGCGTGATCAGCACCCCGCGGTTCAGCAGATACAGATGCACGATGTGCTCGAGTTCGCTGTCGAGCTGCTCGCCGGCGATCGTGCCGTTGCGTGGCGGCACCGGCGTGAACTGGAACTCGGTGCGTGCGCCGATGCGCGTCACGCACCACGGCAGCCGATGCTTCGCGATCGCCTGTTCGAGCCCGGTCGCAAGCCGCGCGGCCAGTTCGAACATATGCGCATACGCGGCATCGGTCGCGACGTCGGCGAGCGTCGCGCGCATCGCATGCATCGCGAGCATGTTCGCGGTGAGCGTCGTACCGATCCCGGAATGGCCGGGCGGTGCGCTCAGCTTCGCCTGTTTCGCGCGTTCCGCGAATTCGGCGCTGAACCCGTACACCGCGCACGGCACGCCGCCCGCGATCGGCTTGCCGACCACCAGCGCGTCCGGTTCGAGACCGTGCGCGGCCGCGTAGCCACCCGGGCCGCTGCTGATCGTGTGGGTTTCGTCGATCACGAGCAGCGTGCCGTAGCGGCGCGTGAGTTCGCGCGCCGCCTCCCAGAAGCCCGGCTCGGGCAGCACCATGCCGATATTCGTCATCGCCGGCTCGGCGAGCACGCATGCGACGTCGCCATCCTTCAGCGCCGCCTCGAGCGCGGCCAGATCGTTGAACTCGACCACGCGCGTGTTCGCCAGCAGGTCGTAGGACTGCCCGAGCAGGCTGTCGCGCTGCACCGGGCGGCCGTCGACGAGATCGACGAACACGTCGTCGACCGTGCCGTGATAGCAGCCGTTGAACACGACGATCGTGTTGCGGCCGGTGGCCGCGCGCGCCCAGCGCAGCACGAAGCGATTCGCGTCGCTCGCGCTCAGCGCGAACTGCCAGACCGGCAGCCTGAAGCGGCGCGCGAGTTCGCGCGACACCCAGGCGGCGTCCTCGCTCGGCAGCATCGTCGTGTAGCCGCGCGTCGCCTGTTCGGCGAGCGCGCGTGCGACCGGCGCGGGCGCATGGCCGAACATCGCGCCCGTGTCGCCGAGACAGAAGTCCGCGTAACGATGACCGTCGACGTCGGTGAAGGTCGCGCCGCGCGCCTCCTTCACGACCAGCGAGAACGGGGTCGACCAGTCCTGCATCCAGTGCAGCGGCACGCCGAACAGCAAATGCTCGGACGCTTCCGCGGACAACGCGCGGGAGATCGGCATGGCTTCGGTGAATGCACGGCGCTCGCGATCGAACAGCGCGCGGGCGCGGATGAGGTCGACTCCGTGGCGGGAAGGCAAAGGCAACTCCTGGGCTGTGAAGGTGGAGCAACGATAGCGCGGCGGGCGGGGGCTGAACAGACGCAGAATTACCGACACCGATGCGCAAGTGAGTACGGCATGTTCGCGGCGAATTCCTGTTTGATTTCGAGATTGCACAGGTAAATCGAAACCCGGCAGAAACATGAAGGTTTTCATGGATTCTGGTATGAGGTTTCGCGACCTATCGTGGTGGTAAGCCGTGGCGCATGCGATCTGCCGGATGCCATCGTTGCTGGCTGTGCAGCGTATCCGACGCACGATCGCAATGGCTGGCGGGTGCTTCGATCGCACACGCATACGGCTGAGCGAAGCGAATTCCACCTCGCATTGCAGGCCAATTTCGGGATAACGGAATGCCGATTTTTCATGCGATGGTGATTGGGCGCTCGAAACGGGCCGGCTATTTCGGCAACCGGGTTTCAACCATCCTGAAAGCGGGACCTCACAATGAAGATCCACCATCAACTCGCCGCGCTCGCCGCTTGCTGCGCATTGACCGGCCTGACGTACGCCGGGCCGACATCGCCGCAGGCGGTCGTCAAGAAGATCACGCTGACCGCGAACATCGGCGACAGTCTGTTCGTTTCGAGGCCGGACAACTCGGCGTTGGGCGATGTGGTCGAACTGAACGCGACGGGCGGCGCGCAGCAGACCGTCGGCGCAACGTTGCCGATTCGCGTGCGCGCGACGAATCCCGATATCAACGTCGTACTGTTGCGGCCGTCCGGTTCGCCGAGCGGCGTTGACGGCCTGGCCGATGTGAAGGTCGGTCTGACGGACAACGCGGGCAACCGGGGCATGGTGCCTGGCGCCGGCCGGCCGGTCCGGCTGGCGAAGCGCGGACACGACGGTTTCGACGGCTACGACGAAACTCATGACGTGAAGATCAGCGCGCACGTGCAGGACGTGCGCGGAACCGGGCAGCCGACTGTCGGCCGTAATCCGGCCAGTGTCGTGCTGGTGTTCGAACCGGCCGCGTCGGCTGGACGCGAGCCGGCGGTGGAGCGGGTTTCCGCAGTCGGCGAGTAAGGCCGTGGCCCCGTCGGACGTATCGGGCGGGGCCTTTCAGTCGAAGTTTTTGCGCATAAACATACGACAACCTATCTCTAGGGGCGCGAAATTAGATGTGAGTGTGTACTCACATTTACGGCATTAGACCAATGTAAACGGAGTAAACAACCAATTCATCCCTAGTCTCGATCGCGTAAAGGCTGCACAGTATAGTACGACGACATATGAATGGGGCGCGTTCGACCGCGACGATCGGCCTGCGGACGATGCGGTACACACGCGGCCGCCGGTCGCGCGGAACGTGGCGATCTCGGACGTGACGTTGAGCGGCGTGACTGCGTCGTGTTTCCAGGCGATCGTCGTGCAGGGGCCGGTTGCGTTCGACTACAACGGCACGCCGCCGCTGCCCGCCGTGCAGCCGATTTCCGGCGTGACGATCGGCAACTACGACTTCGGCACGCCGGTGTATCGGGCATGCCGATGGTCACATCGCCGGGGGCGATCCATGCATTCAACGTGAGCGCGATGACGCTGACGAACGTGACGATCGCCGGGCAGGCAGCAACGCGACGAGCACCGGCAAGCGGTGGCGCAACGGGGTGGAGGGGCGTTCGCGTGCGGCCGGCCGATGCGCGCGAACGCGACGCGTCATGCCAGCGTCTTGACCATGTGATGTTCATCGTAGAAGCGGCCGTCGACGAACAGCGAACGCGGTTCCGTGCCGAACCGGACGAACCCTTGAGACACATACAAGCGTTCCGCGGTGCCGTTGATCTCGTTCACGCACAGGATCAGTTGCCTGCACTGCCACGCATGCGCCGCATGCGCGGTCGCGCCGTCGAGCAGCGATTGCGCAATGCCGCGGCCACGATACGCGGGGTCGACGAACACGCCCCAGATCGTTGCCTTGTGCGCGACCTTGGCGCGCGCGTCGCGGCGCACACCCGTGATGCCGACGAGCGATGCATCGTCGAATGCGCCGAACACGGCGCGCTCGTGGGTGGGCGTGATGCGCGTCGCGAATTCGTCGACCGGGACGCCGGCTTCCTCGTCGCGGGTCGGCAGGAACGAAGTCGGCGACGAGTCGACCGCGCGCAGGCGGACGGACTGGAATTGCGCCGCGTCGGCGGCGTCGAGCAGGCGGATCGTGATCATCGGTCGGTGTTGTCGTTGGTGTGCCGGAAGGTCGGAATCTGCGGCGCGGTGCGCGGCAAGGCATCGACCGATGCTAATCGAAAACACACGCATTTGCCGGTGCGATCGGCACGCCGCATCGACAGGCGTGAAGCGCGCTACCGAGGCGCGAGTGATGGTCGGGATGACGCGTGGAGCATCGCTGCGCGTTCGCGAAGTCCGCAGGCAATCGTGCTCGGGGCGCCGAACGCATGCGCGTGGAAACGAGCCGGATGCGAACGCACCTGCCGTTGCGTTGGACGCGAACGCGACTGCATGTGGCGCGCGACGTGAGGGACGTGACGACGCAGTGCCGTGCGCGACAGGCATGCCGCGCCGACTCGTGGAAGAGGGATGAAGTGAAGCGCGTGCCGGCCATTGCGCCGAAGCGCCGCCGGACACGCGAAATACGTCCGCGACGTGAGGGGGCCGCGATATATGTGATGCGCCCGATCAGCTCAGGCGCATGCGATCCGCCTCAATACCGCGACAGCTGATTGCCGTTGATCTGCACGCGATCGCCCGGGCGCAGGTCGCCCGGCGACTGCACGTCGAACGAGCGCGTCGAGCCGTCGCTCACCCGCACGTCGATCCGGTAGCTGCTCGGCGGTTGGGCCGCGCCCATCTGCTGACCGATCTGGTTGCCGGCGACGGCGCCGCCGAGCGCGCCGATCACGGTGGCCGCATCGCGGCCGTGGCCGCGGCCGAACTGGTTGCCCACCAGGCCGCCGACCAGCGCACCGACGACGGTGCCGGCGACGCCCGACGTGCCGACCGAGCCGTTGATCGGCTGGATGTTCGCGACGGTGCCGTATTGCGTGCCGTAGCCGTTGCCGTACTGGCCGCCGTAAGGCTGCGGGTTGCCGTACTGGTCGTACTGCGGCGCCTGGTTCGGATAGGCCGGCTGCTGCGGCTGCACGTAACCCGGTTGCGAATACGCGGGTTGCGCGTAGCCGGGCGTCGCGTACTGTTGCTGCGGATAGCCCGGTTGCGCGCCGTAGTAGCCCGGCGCGACACAGGCGGTCAGCGGAAGCGCCGCCACGGCGACGAGCGTGGCGAACAGAACGGTCTTCGTGGAAGGCATGCGCATCATGATGTTTCCTGCATCGGCAACGTGTTCGCCGACGAATTCCGGGACGGGTGGCGAACTCGGCGTGAGTATAAGGAAAGGGCGGATGCGCGTCCGGTGCGGCCGGGTAACAACGTGTAAAGTCTGTTGCCGCGCAAATCGCGGTGCGGCGCGGCCGAGATTCGACGATGCGGTTCGCCGTCCGGCAGCCGCGTGAGGGCGCCGATTGTGCGACGATCGGCACCCGCGGGCGCCCGCCCGGTGATCACACCCCATCTTCGCGCCACGCCCGACGGGCAGCTCGCCCGCACATCGCGAAATCGAATGCGCGGCATCGCGACATTTAATTGGCCACTGGCCGCCCCGTCCGATATCGTGACCGCACATCCCTGCCAACGGTCGCGCCGTGCCGGCTGCGGCGCCTTCCCCTGTCCGTGTCGGCGTCGCGCAGCGGCCGCCCCACTCATTCCGACTCATGACCGATCGCTTCTTCACCAACGCCGTCGATGCCGGCGGCCGGCCCGTCAACCTCGTCGTCCATGACGGCCGCTTCGTCGCGATCGGCACCGATTGCACTGCCGCACCCGGCGCCGAAACGATCGACCTCGGCGGCCGCGTCGTGCTGCCCGGCTTCGTCGACGGCCACATCCATCTCGACAAGAGTTTCGTCGGCGACCGCTGGGTGCCGCACCAATCGGTCGACTCGCTGCGCGAGCGGCTCGTGGTCGAGAAGCGCCAGCTCGCGGCCGCGCCGCCGATCGTCGAGCGCGCGAATGCGCTGATCGCGCAGGCCGCCGCGTTCGGCACGATCGCGATGCGCAGCCACGTCGACGTCGACGCGACGACCGGCCTGTCGAACCTGCACGCCGTGATGGCCGCGCGCGAACAGTGGCGCGGAATCGTCGACATCGAACTGGTCGCGTTTCCGCAGGCCGGCGTGGCGACGTGCCCGGGCACTGCCGCGCTCCTTGATGCGGCCGTGCGCGAAGGCGCGGACGTGGTCGGCGGGATCGACCCGACGACGCTCGACGGCGACGCGGACGGCCAGCTCGACATCGTGTTCGGCATTGCCGAGAAGCGCGGCGCGAAGATCGACATCCACCTGCACGAACCGGGCGAGACCGGCATCGCGCAACTGCTGCGGATCGCGGCGCGCACGCGCGCGGCCGGCCTCGGCGGCCGCGTGAACGTGAGCCACGCGTATGCGCTCGGCCAGGTCGAACATGGCGACGTCGAGCGTGCGGCCGCCGCACTCGCCGACGCCGGCGTGTCGATCCTGACCAACGCGCCGGGCGACTGCGCATTCCCGCCGGTTCAGCAGCTGCGCAACGCGGGCGTCCACGTGTTCGCCGGCAACGACAACATTCGCGACGCGTGGTGGCCGTACGGCAACGGCGACATGCTGCAGCGCGCGATGATGGTCGGCTACCGCTCGGGCTTCCATACCGACGAAGCGCTCGGCGTCGCGCTCGACATGGCGACGCACGCCGGCGCGCGCGCGCTCGGCCTCGCGCACTACGGCATCGCGGTCGGCTGCGACGCGAGCTTCGTCGCGGTGCGCGCGCCGAATGCGGCGGCCGCCGTCGCCGGCGTGCCGGCCGAACGCTGGGTGTTCCGGCGCGGCGAAAGCGACACCGGCGCGCCGTTCGCGCCGGCGCTGCGTTTCACGCGCTGACGACCCGACCGCTGTCGCGGTGCGTGCATCGCGGCTGCTTCGCACTGACTGACCGACTGAACGATTGACCGACCACACCGGAACCGACATGACGAACCTGCTGATCCGCAACGTCCGCACGCACGCCGACGAAGCGCTCGACATCCTGATCGACGGCGAGCGCATCGCGCGCGTCGGCCCGTCGCTCGACGCGCCCGCCGGCTGCGCGATCGAGGACGGCGCGGGCGCGCTCGCGCTGCCCGGCCTCGTCGAAGGCCACACGCATCTCGACAAGACCCACTGGGGGATGCCGTGGTATCGCAACGCGGTGGGGCCGCGTCTCGTCGACCGCATCGAGAACGAGCGCAATTACCGCGCGACGAGCGGCCATGACGCGGGCGCCGCGTCGCTCGCGCTGTCGCGCGCGTTCCTCGCGGCCGGCACGACGCGCATCCGCACGCACGTCGACGTCGACACCGAAGCCGGGCTGCGGCATCTGCACGGCGTGCTCGCGACGCGCGAGACGCTGCGCGGCCAGGTGGAGATCCAGATCGTCGCGTTTCCGCAGTCGGGCGTGCTCAAGCGGCCCGGCACGGCCGCGCTGCTGTCCGACGCGCTCGGCGCGGGCGCCGACCTGCTCGGCGGTCTCGACCCGTGCGCGATCGAAGGCGATCCGGTCGAAGCGGTCGACGTGCTGTTCGGGATCGCCGAGCGTCATGGCCGCGGCCTCGACCTGCATCTGCACGAACGCGGATCGATGGGCGCGTATTCGCTCGATCTGATCCTGCAGCGCACGGCCGCGCTCGGCATGCAGGGCAAGGTCACGATCAGCCACGGCTTCTGCCTCGGCGACATCGCCGAGCGCGAGCGCGACGCGCTGCTCGCGCGGATGGCCGAGCTCGGCGTCGCGATCGTCACGACCGCGCCGGCCGCGGTGCCGGTGCCGTCGGTCGTTGCGTGCCGCGCGGCCGGCGTGACCGTGATCGGCGGCAACGACGGCGTGCGCGACACGTGGACGCCGTACGGCTCGCCCGACATGCTCGAACGCGCGATGCTGATCGGCATGCGCAACGATTTCCGCCGCGACGACGCGCTCGAAGTCGCGCTCGACTGCGTGACGCACGGCGCGGCACGCGGTTGCGGCTTCGCCGACTATGGCCTGGAAGCAGGCAAGCGCGCGGACGTCGTGCTGGTCGATGCGCTGACGTTCGCCGAGGCCGTCGTCGCGCGGCCGACGCGGCGGCTCGTCGTGTCGTCGGGGAAGATCGTTGCGCGCGACGGCGCGCTGGTCTGAACCGGGCGCCGCATCGTGCCGGTTATGATCGGGCTTCCTTCAGCCTGATCTTCCGGGAGACGACGATGCGACGCACACGCACGATGGCCGCACGGGCCGCAGGATGGATCGCCGCGGCGACGTTCGCGACGGCGGCCGCGCAGGCGATGGCGGCGGGCGCGGACAGCGCGCAGCAGGAAGCGAATCGCCGCACGGTGCTCGCGTTCTACGAGAAAGGCCTGAACGAGAAGGATGCGAATGCCGCCCTCGCGTACGTCGGCGACCGGTACGTGCAGCACAACCCGAACGCGGCCGACGGCCGCGACGGTTTCCGCAAGTTCGTCGCGTTCCTGCGCGACAAGTATCCGCAGTCGCACAGCGAGATCAAGCGCTCGTTCGTCGACGGCGACTACGTGATCCTGCACGTGCACGCGGTGCGCGAACCCGGCACGCGCGGCAGCGCGATCGTGGACATCTTCCGGCTCGAACACGGCAAGATCGTCGAACACTGGGACGTGAACCAGCCGGTGCCGGAGCAGGCGGCGAACGGGAACACGATGTTCTGACGGTCGGTTTTCTCGACATGCGCCGCCGCCCGGTCGATGCCGGCCCGCATCGCTGCGCTCATTCCTGCTCGTGCTCCAGCATCGTTGCGAGCGCCTTCGTCAGTTCGCTGACCATCGGATCGGCGGTCGGCCGATGCAGGATCGCGATGTCCATGTGCTCGATCGGCGCGAAGCCGCCGTGCGCGTCGGTCAGCACGACGTGGTCGTCGGTCACCACGCGCGCGGGCAGCACGCTGATGCCAAGCCCGTCCGCGACGGCTGCCTGGATCCCGCTCAGGCTCGACGTCGTGAAGCTGATCCGCCAGCGGCGGCCGCGTTCCTCGATCGCCTTGATCATGTCGTCGCGATAAAGCCCGCGCGGCGGGAACACGACGATCGGCACCGGGTCGAGGTCGATCGTCGGATGCTGCGCGCTGTCGATCCAGCGCAGTTTCTCCGGCCAGCGCACCACCGCCTCGCGGCTGTCGCGCCGCTGCTTGATCAGCACGAGATCGAGCTCGCCGCGATCGTAGGCCGCGCAGATGTCGCGGCTCAGCCCGCACGTCACCTCGAGCTTCACCTGCGGATGATCGCGCTTGAACGCGGCGAGCGCGTGGGTCGTGCGGCCCGCCGCGAAGTCGTCGGGCACGCCGAGCCGGATCGTCAGTGCGACGGTTGCGCCCGACAGCGCTTCCAGCATCTCGTCGTTCAGCGCGATCATGCGCCGCGCGTAGCTGAGCACCGTCACGCCGGCGTCGGTCGGCCGCACGTCGCGCGTACCGCGATCGAGCAGGCGATGCCCGGCGATCTCCTCCAGCCGCCGCACCTTCTGGCTGACCGTCGACTGCGTCGAATGCAGGCGCGCGGACGCGGTCGTGAAGCTGCCGCAGTCGGCGACCATCACGAGCGCGCGCAACAGGTCGAGGTCGAACAAAGGTCTATTCATTTCTGCACTTTTGCGGATTCGAGCATTTCATTTTCAAATGCGTGCGACGACTTTTAACATGGCCCGAGACCGCGGGCAATCGCGGTTTCGCCGGACCCGGCGCGGCTGTGCGGGCGGACTTGCAAGGAGGCACCGGGGGTTTTTCAAACGGATGGCGATCATCGGCGCGTTTGTGTTGATGAAGCTCACGAGTGCCGCCGCCGACGGTGGCGCGCTCGAAGGGGCGGCCGAGCGTGGCCACGGCGACACGGTGCGCACGTTGATCGACACGGGCGTGAAGGTCGATCACGTGAACCGGCTCGGCGCGGCCGCGCTGCTGGAAGCGATTGCGCTCGGCGACGGCGGCGAGCGCCATGTGCGGATCGTGCAGTTGCTGGTGGATGCGAAGGCGGACGTGAACCTGGCCGATTCGAACGGCGAGACACCGCTGTGGCATGCGCGCAGCCGAGGTATACGAAGATCGAGCGGATTTCGGGGGCAGCGAAAGGGCAGTGGCGTCAGCGGGGATGCGATTTGCGCGCGGTGCCGGTGTCGGGAAGCTGGCGGAGGAACTCGCCGGCCAGATTCACGCAGTAGTCGAACGACGGCGTGTAACCGAGTGTCGAGATATCGTTGAAGCGAGACTGAACGAACGTGCGACGTTCGTCGAGCAGATGCAGGAAGGTATCTCGATGGCGAACGAGAAATGCGCTTGCCTCCATCAGGCTCTCCGGCTCCCGCTCGATGACCAGGCAGAGATCGAACAGGTCTCGCGCGGTGGGACGATCTCCGCGATGCCACATTTTCTTGGCCACGATTTCCGCTGAAGTCTCGACCTTGACGATGTGGTCCATCAGCATCCATTCGTCGTAACCGGGAGACATCAGGTTTCGGGAGACCACGAAGTCGATTTCACCGTCGGGCAACACCAGTTTCACGAAACCGGCGTGTTCCTCGTACTCGGTCGTGATGTCGGATGCGGCGTCGCTGATGCGTGGGTTCACGTACCCGAGGTACTGCGGGTCGGGTACGAAGATATCGATGTCCTTGCTGACACGATGTCCGTGACGCAGCATGAGGACGGTGCCGCCGCCAAATGTCCAGAACGGATGTGCCGTACTGGCGTATCTCGTCGATTAGCGTCAGCGTTTTGCGGAAAAGCCCCTGCCACGGGCCGTCGGGCAATTCGGCCGGTGCAGTCATGCCCATACCTCCCGGTACAGATGAAGATCCTTCGACCATGCGGCCAGGTTTTTCCAGATGGCGCGAAGCGGCGTGCCGGAGCGTGCGGCCGCTTCTTCGGCGGCCTTCACCACCACCGGCAACGGTACCTCGTCGAGGATGACGGAGATCTGCGATTCGTACCCTGCCGGAATTTGTCCCGTGGTCAGCGCGTCCGCCAGCAGTCGCTCGGTCAATTCACCCTTATAGCTGACGTTCGAGCTCACGACGGCCTTGTAGAGGCCGCTTTGGGCCGATCGCGGCTGCGCCAGGAGTTCGATGCCGAGCACGCTGAGCAACGGGATGAGCTTGTTGATTCCAAGATCCTTGACCTTGCCGGTTTCGAGCTGGTTCACCGTGAGACGAGACAATCCGGCGAGTTTTGCAAGCTGGGCCTGTGTGAGATCGAGTTCCGCCCGCCGTTTGGCAACGGCCTGACCGATTTCATAGAGTTGCATGTTCACCTCCCGACGCAGGTTCACCGCACGAAAATGTAAGTTATATCTTACATCTCGATGGTATGCATTGTCACGCATGGACGCGGGTGCGGTATAGGATGGATGGTCTATTCAAGCGAAGAAAATGTTGCGAGAGACGGCGATCGGTCACGCTGTATAGACATACTCGCTCGACGGAAATCCGTGAAAACTCGTTCTGTGGCAGTCAAGCATCACCCCGGGTAAACGCTCAAAATATGGAGAAAATCGTGTAAATGTCCATTTTTTGCTCATCTATCCTGCTCCTTGCCCCGATTTAATTTCCCCGACTCCCTCAATCCGCCCCACATCCATTCCTTCCGCTTGCGCTCGAAGATCAAGCGGTCTAGACTGCATTGCAGCTTCATCGAAGTCCCCGTCTTTCGCGTACCGCGCCGGGCCAGCCGGCACGACGCTCCCCAACGGACGCCCGGCGCCTTCCCCCGCCACGTCGAGACCAAAAGGACACACCATGAACCGCACTGCAAGGCTTCTCGCTTCCGCGCTGGCGTTCGCGCCGCTCGTCTCGTTCGCGCAGGACACGGCGACGATCCGCTGGGGCATCGATCCCACCTATCCGCCGTTCGAGGCGAAGCAGCCCGACGGCTCGCTCGCCGGCTTCGACATCGACCTGCGCAATGCGATCTGCGAGCAGCTGCGCGCGAAATGCGTGTGGGTCGAGCAGGGTTTCGACGGGATGATTCCGGCGCTGCGCGCGCGCAAGTTCGACGTGATCATGTCCGCGATGACGGCCACCGACGAGCGGCTCAAGCAGATCGACTTTTCGAACAAGCTGTATGCGTCGCCGGGCGCGCTCGTCGCACCGGCCGGCTCGAAGCTGCTGCCGACCGCGGCGTCGCTCGCGGGCAAGCGCGTCGGGATCGACCAGGGCACGACGCAGGAGGCCTACGCGAAGGCCGAATGGGCGACCAAGGGCGTGACGATCGTGTCGTACCAGAACCAGGACCAGGTGTATCAGGATCTGGTGAACGGCCGTCTCGACGCGACCTTCCAGGACAAGACGCAGGCCGGCTATTCGTTCCTGAAGACGCCGCGCGGCAAGGGCTACGCGTTCGCGGGCCCGGACGTGACCGACGTGCGCATCACCGGCTACGGCGTCGCGATGGGCGTGCGCAAAGGCGACGCCGAGATGAAGAAGCGGCTGAACGACGCGATCGTCGCGATCCGCGCGAACGGCACGTACCAGAAGATCGCCGCGAAATATTTCGACTTCGACATCTACGGCGCTAAGCAGCAGCTGACTTCCGCGCCGTGAACCCGTGACCCTGCAATTCCATGACCCCGTGGCTCAATCAATCGACAGGCAACCCATGACGAGTATCCAGGAACGCGTCGCGAAAGCCGTGACGCCCGAACTGATCGCCGCCTTCCGCGACGAAGGCGCGGTATGCATCAAGGGCATCTTCTCGCCCGACGAAGTGGCCGCGCTGCGTGCCGGCATCGACGCGAACCTCGCGCAGCCGAGCGCGCGCGCGAAGGTCGCGAGCCGGCCCGACGATCCGGGCTGGTTCTTCGAGGACTTCTGCAACTGGCAGCACAACGACGCGTATCGCGACTTCATCGTGCGGTCGCCCGCGCCGTCGGTGGCCGCGGCGCTGATGGGCACGCAGACGGTGCGGCTGCATCACGACCACCTGCTCGTGAAGGAGCCCGGCACGCGGCAGCGCACGCCGTGGCACCAGGACCAGCCGTACTACAACATCGAAGGCGACGACAACGTCAGCATGTGGATTCCGGTCGATCCGGTGCCGCTCGAATCGACGCTCGAATTCGTCGCGGGTTCGCACCAGGGGCCGTGGCTGATGCCGCGCACGTTCATGGACAAGGAGGCGAAGTGGTTCCCGGAAGGCAGCCTCGCCGACCTGCCCGACATCGAAGCCGACCGCGCGGCGTTCCCGATCCGTCACTGGGCGCTCGAGCCGGGCGACATGGTGTGCTTCCGGATGCTGACGCTGCATGCGTCGGGCGGGACGCAGAACCGCCGGCGCGCGTTCTCGATCCGCTTCGTCGGCGACGATATCCGTCACGCGCCGCGCCGCTGGAAGACGTCGCCCGATTTCCCGGGACTGGCCGACGAACTGCCCGACGGCGCGCCGCTCGAGCATGCGCTGTTTCCGGTCGTGTGGTCGCGCGGCGCGGGGCAGGTCGGGGCGATCTGAGCGGCGCGGATCGACGACATCGCGCGACATCGAGCGACATCGAGCGACGGCAAGCGACCTTCAGCGACGCCATGCGCGCGGTGGCCGTTGCTTCGCGAAGCGGCGCGCCGCGCGTGGTCTCTTACCCGCGCTGAAGAAGGTTCAGGTCTGGTGACGTCCGGCGCCCGGCTTGAAGCGCGAGCCGAGCCGGTAGCGGTTGCCCGGATGCAGGAAGTGCACGAACGTGACGGGCAGCCCGTTCGTCCAGGTGCGGCGCGTGAGCGTGAGGCACGGCTCGTCGGCGCGCATGTCGAGCAGCCGCGCCTGTTCACCGGACGGCAGCGACGCGTCGACGACGTGCTCGATCTCCAGTTCGTAGTGCGACACGTTGTTGAACAGGTATTCGGACGGTGGCTCGGCCTGGAAATCCTGATCGATGAATTCGGGCGCGGCGGCCGGGTTCACGTAGCGATCCTCGAGCTGGATCGGGCGGCCGTTTTCCTCGTGCACGCACACCACGTGAAACACCGGCGTGTTGACCGCCAGCCCGAACGCGGCCGCGACGTCGAACGACGCGGGCTCGCGCGACTGGCTGAGCACGCGGCAGCGATACTCGTGGCCGCGCGCGCGGATCTCGTCGCGGATGTGCGCGATCATCAGCAGGTTCGACTGCGGCTTCACCTCGGCGACGAAGGTGCCGACGCCCGCGATGCGCTTCAGCACGCCTTCCTCGGTCAGCTCGCGCAGCGCGCGGTTGACCGTCATGCGCGCGACGCCGAATTGCGCGGCGAGATCGAGTTCGGACGGAATGCGGTCCCCCGGGCGCCAGTCGCCCGCATCGACGTTCTGGCGAACGAGTGTCTTGATCTGCTGGAACGGTGCGGTGGTCTTCGTGACCATCGGGGATCCTTGCGCGAAAAGTGACGAATCTAGTCGTCGTGGCTGACGATGACCAGGATTTCCGCCTGCGCGGTGCCGAGGCTGCGCGTGCGGTGTGGAATGATTGCGTTGAAATAGACTGAATCGCCAGTCTTGAGTTGCACCGTCTCGTTTGGAAATTCGATTTCGACGCGCCCCTTGTGCACGAACAGGAATTCCTCGCCTTCGTGCTCGCGGAACGTCGACGCGACGAATTCGTGCGGCGGATGCACGACGAATGGCAGCATCTTCTTCGGTGCGACGCCGGCCGCGATGCTCTCGAAGCCGTGCGCGTGACCGTCGGCCGCCGTGCCCATCGGCGTGCGTTCGCCGGCCCGCGTGACCGTGATCAGCTCGCGGTTGTGGCTTTCCGAGAACAGCTGCTCGACGTCGACGCTCAGCGCCTTCGACAGCTTCAGCGCGACCGCGATCGACGGCACGCTCAGGCCGCGCTCGACTTTCGACAGATAGCTCTTGGTCAGGCCGGTTTCGTCGGCCAGCACGTCGAGCGTCCAGCCCTTCTGTTTTCTGAGCAGCTTCAGGCGAATCGTCATGGGGCGCCAGGTGTCCTTCGAAAAACCGATTGTAACGCATGACACAAAGTGTCCTATGGTGTATCGTGTGTCTCACGGCGCCGGGGAAACGGCCGCGGACGGCGCGGCAGACCCGGCCCATTCAGGAGGCGATCATGGCGGAAACGCTGAATCTGACGAAGGAGGCGCTGGTCGCGCTGGCGGAGCGGCGTCTGGACAACGAGGTGGGCGACAGCGGCTGGTCCGCGCGGCAAAAACTCGCGCTCACGTGCCGCATCCTGTTCGATGCCGGTCACGATTCGGGGCTGGCCGGGCAGATCACCTGCCGCGCGGACGAGGCCGGCACGTATTACACGCAGCGGCTCGGGCTCGGCTTCGACGAGATCTCGGCCGCGAACCTGCTGCGCGTCAACGAGGATCTCGACGTCGTCGACGGCGAAGGCATTCCGAATCCGGCCAACCGGTTCCATACGTGGATCTATCGCGAGCGTCCGGACGTGAACTGCATCATCCATACGCATCCGGCGCACGTCGCGGCGCTGTCGATGCTCGAGCAGCCGCTCGTCGTGTCGCACATGGATACGTGCCCGCTGTACGACGATTGCGCGTTCCTGAAGGACTGGCCCGGCGTGCCGGTCGGCAACGAGGAAGGCGAGATCATTTCGAGGGCGCTTGGCAGCAAGCGCGCGATCCTGCTGTCGCATCACGGCCAGCTCGTCGTCGGCACAACGATCGAGGAGGCCTGCATCCTCGCGCTGCTGATCGAGCGGGCCGCGAAGCTGCAGCTGCTGGCGATGTCGGCCGGCGAGATCAAGCCCGTTCCACCGGCGCTGGCGCGCGAAGCGCACGACTGGATCTCGAAGCCGAAGCGCGACGCCGTGACGTTCGACTACTACGCACGGCGCGCATTGCGCACGCATCGAGATTGCATCGCTTGAGCCGGCGCGTCGTTTCCGCCGTTTTCATTCATCATTGAGGAATCCATATCGTGTCCATTCTGTTGCAAGGCGTGATTGCCTACCCGGTTACGCCGTTCTCCGCCGACGGCAGTGTCGACCTGAACGCGCTCGATGCGCTGATCGAGCGGCTGATCGCCGACGGCGTCCATGCAATCGCGCCGCTCGGCAGTACCGGCGAGAGCGCGTATCTGTCCGACGCCGAATGGGAATCGGTCGCCACGGCATCGATGCGCGCGGTGCGCCGGCGCGTGCCGACCGTCGTCGGCATCTCCGATCTCACGACGGCCGGCGCGGTGCGGCGCGCGCGCTTCGCCGAACAGGCCGGCGCCGATGCGGTGATGGTGCTGCCCGTGTCGTACTGGAAGCTCGGCAACGACGAGATAGTCACGCACTACCGCGCGGTCGGCGACGCCATCGGCATCCCGATCATGCTGTACAACAACCCGGCAACGAGCGGCGTCGACATGTCGCCCGAGCTGATCGCGACGATCTGCAGGGCCGTCGACAACGTGACGATGGTCAAGGAGAGCACCGGCGACATCGGGCGGATGCACCGGCTCGCGCAGCTGAGCGACGGGACGATCCCGTTCTACAACGGCAGCAACCCGATGGCGCTTGCCGCGCTGGCCGCGGGCGCGGCCGGATGGTGCACGGCCGCACCGAACCTGAACGCCGCGCTGCCGCTTGCGCTGATCGGCGCGGTGCGCGCGGGCGACCTGGCGCGTGCGAGGGCGGTGTTTCATGCGCAGTTGCCGCTGCTGCAATTCATCGTCGACGGCGGGCTGCCGGTGACCGTGAAGGCCGGGATGCGGCTGCGCGGCTTCGATGCCGGCGAGCCGAGAAGGCCGCTGCTGCCGCTCGGCGACGCGCGCACGCGCGAACTCGAACGCCTGCTTGCGGCACTGCCGGACGGTGTGCCGGCATGAGCGGCGACGCCCGGCCGGTGCTCGCGGCCGCCATCGCCGCGGTGCGGGTCGGCACGCGCCGGCCGCTGGCCGGCACGCCGCACGTGAGTGCGATCGGCAAGCAGCCGGCCGACGGGCGTCTGTGGCTCGGCGCGCGCGGCTTCGCAGGCGACGAGCAGGCCGATGCGCGGCATCACGGCGGCCCCGACAAGGCGGTCCATCACTACGCGCACGATCACTATGCGTGGTGGATTGCGCAGATCGGCGCGCGCGACGTGCTCGCGGAGCCGGGCGCGTTCGGCGAGAACCTGTCGACGCACGGCATCACCGAGCACGACGTGTGTCTCGGCGACGTGTTCACGCTGGGCGGTGCCGTGCTGCAGGTGTCGCAGTCGCGGCAGCCGTGCTGGAAGCTCAATGCGCGCTTCGAGCATCCGCGCATGGCGGCGCTCGTGCAGCATAGCGGCCGCACCGGCTGGTATTACCGCGCATTGCACGAAGGCTGGGTGGCGCCGGGCGATGTGCTGGCGCTGCACGAGCGCCGCTATCCGCAGTGGCCGCTGTCGACGGTGCTCGACGTGCTGTACCGGCGCACGCTCGACATCGCCGCGCTCGACGCGCTGTGCGACGTCCCGGTGTTGCCGCCCGGCTGGCGCACGATGCTCGACAAGCGCCGCACGGCGCGCCAGGTCGAAGACTGGACGAAGCGGCTCGAAGGGTGAGGCGCCGCGCGCGGCCTACCTCGCCGGCAGGTTCCGCACGTCGGCCGTCGGCTCGGTGCCGAACGCATCGCTCAGCGCATAGCCGATCAGCTGCCGCGCGGCAGCCTCGGGTGTCGACAGCGCGCCGCTCGACTTCAGTTCGTCGAATTTCTCGCGCATCGGGAAGTTCGCTTCGCTGGTCGAGCGGATCGTCGCCTGCATGCCCGTATCGACGACGCCCGGCGCGACGCTGCAGATCCGCAGCGCGCGGTTCGCATCGAGCGCGACGGCGCGCGCGTGATGATCGAGCGCGGCCTTGGTCGCGCAGTAGACGCTCCAGCCCGCGTACGCGTTGCGCGCGGCGCCGCTCGACACGTGCAGGATCCGGCATTCGGTCGGCGCCGCTGCCGCCTGCACGAGCGCGGCCGACAGCATCAGCGGCGCCGCGACGTTCAGGCCGACCGCGCGCGCGACGAGCGCCGGATCCTGTGCGTCGAGCGGCCCGATCGGATCGACGATGCCCGCGTTGTTGAAGAGCAGCACGATCGACGCGCCGTCGACGAAGCGGCGCAGCGTGTCGCCGGCGAGCCAGGTCGCGACGGCCGACGCGTCCGACAGGTCGAGTTCGATTTCGGCGAAACGGTCGCCGGCCTGCGCGGCGAGCGACGGATGACGGCTGCGCGATACGCCGAGCACGGCGATGCCTTCCTGCAGCAATTGTTCGGCAAGCGACGCGCCGAGGCCGCGCGTGTGTCCGGTGACGATGGCGCGCACGTGCGGCGCGAGAGAGGAGGCGATCATGGCGGTGAACGAGTGAACGGTTGAAGCGTGTTGACAGGCGCGGCGCGCAGGCGGGGCGGCACGGCGTGCGGGACGGGCGATGCGCGGTATTGACCTGGCGGACGAATCCGGCCGAGCGCCGCGCGTCCGGGTGTACGCATATCGTAGCGCCGGCCTGCGCGACGCGCAAACGAGGGACGACGCCGCGCGTGAGCGCGGAGCATGCGTTCGTGCGGCCGAACGCAGGCGTCGTTGTGCGCCGCCGCACGGCCGAACCGTTGGACGAAAACCGGCCGCGGCAAGTGCGCGCGCCGCGGCGGCGAGTGGCGCCGGGCCTCACGTCGCGAGCTATCATATGGCTCGCCCGTTCGCGACGCCGGACGGGCCGCGACCGTTTCCCTTCACCCGCTGCACGCTGCGACGCCATCCATGAACACCACGCCGGACATGCCCACGCCACGCGCCCTGCGCGAACTCACGCCCCTCGAGGCCCGCATTCTCGGGGTGCTCGTCGAGAAGCAGCACACGGTGCCGGACACCTATCCGTTGTCGCTGAATGCGCTGACCGCGGGCTGCAACCAGAAAACCGCGCGCTCGCCGGTGATGAACGTCAGCGAGGACGAAGTCACGACCGCGCTCGACGGGCTCAAGCAGCTGAGCCTCGTGATGGAGGGCAGCAGCAGCCGCGTGCCGCGTTTCGAGCACAACGTGAACCGCGTGCTCGGGATTCCGAGCCAGGCGATCGCGCTGCTGACGATCCTGCTGCTGCGCGGCCCGCAGACGGCCGCCGAACTGCGCCTGAACAGCGCACGCCTGCACGGCTTCGCGGACATCTCGTCGGTCGAGGCGTTCCTCGACGAACTCGCGGCGCGTGCGCAGCCGCTGGTCGTCCGGCTGCCGCGCGCGCCCGGTGCGCGCGAGAACCGCTGGATGCACCTGATGTGCGGCGAGGTGAACGTCGCCGACTACGCCGGTGCGGACGCGGGCGGCGGCGCGGATTCCGTTCCGCCGTCGGAGTTCGAGGCGCTCAAGGCCGAGCAGAAGCGGCTTGCGGATGAAGTGGCGCGGCTGAACGCACTCGTGCAGCGGATGGCGACCGAACTCGGGATCGACGTCGATACCCCGGGCGACGCCGGCTGATTGCCCGCCCGAGCCAACTCGACACCGGCGCGCATGGGAGTCGCGGATGGAGAAGCGATTCAGCCGATGCTGATTCGCGTGGCACCCGCGTCGACGAGCCGGAACAGCAGATCCTCGACGGCCGCGCCCGGCGCCGAGCCCAGGTCCGCATTGACGCGCCATCCTTGCTCCGTGCCCGCCGGTTCCGACAGATAGTGAACGATGCCGTGCAGGCCGTCCTCGGCCGGCTCGCCTGCGTCGTCGGCGTCGAACCACGCGAAGAACCATGTCCTGAACGCGTCGGTGGCCGCGGCCTCGCCGATGCCGTCGGCTTCGATCGTCGCCCAGTCCCACACGAACGGCCGGATCGACACGGCCGCCGTTTCGAGTTCGAACGCGAACGGTTCGAAGTCCAGTTGCGTGGTCGAGTCGACCATTGCCGGCTGGCCGGCCGATTCGCCTTCGGTGTGAACGATGTCGGCGCGGCACGGCAGTGCGAGCGGGCCTTCGGTGGCCAGCGTGCCGTCGGCTTTCCGGTAGGCCGGTTCGACGACGGCCGCCGGTTGCGCTGCCGCTTGTGCGAGCAGGTCGGCGTAGGGCTGGCGGATGGCGCTGAGCAGTTCGGATACGGTCATCGTGGCGTGTCGGGTCATGTTGCGTACGATCAATCACAGACAGGTGGTGCGTCGTGCCGCCTGCGCAGAAGGCGAGGCGTCATCGGCAGCGGACAGCGATGATCGTACGGTACGTCGGCCACACGCGACCACTCGGCCGAACGGCCGGCGCCCCGGGTCGCGTTGCGGCTGGCGACCGGCGGCGCTTGCATGAAGCCCGTTCCATGAAGCCCTGTCGACAGGCCCGGAAACGTCGGCAGGCGCGCGCCCGAAACGCGCGGCATCGGCGCAACGCGCCGAATGCCCGGGCGATCCGTTGCGGATCGCCGTTCTTTCGCCCGGCCTCTTGACGCCGATCGCATGCCCCCGCCGCGCCTCGCTGCCGCCTTGCGCGAGTGCCATAATCGAGCCTGCACCTTATTCCAGACGTCCCCCGGAGAATCACCATGCAGAACCTCGACAATCCTTCCCATGATCGCGAGGTAGGCAGTGCCGACGCGACGCAGGACACCACGCGTATCGACGACGTCCGCATCGGCGCCGTGCGTCCGCTGATCTCGCCGGCGCTGCTGCAGGATGAACTGCCGGTGCCGGCCGCCACGCAGACGCTCGTCGAGGACACGCGCCGCGCGATCGGCGACATCCTGCACGGCCGCGACGACCGGCTGCTGCTCGTCGTCGGCCCGTGCTCGATCCACGATCACGACCAGGCGCTCGAGTACGCCCGCCGCCTGAAGGCCGCCGCCGATGCGCTGAAGGACGACCTGCTGATCACGATGCGCGTGTACTTCGAGAAGCCGCGCACGACGGTCGGCTGGAAGGGCTACATCAACGATCCGCGCCTCGACGGCAGCTTCCGCATCAACGAAGGGCTGCGCGCGGCGCGGCAACTGCTGCTCGACATCAACGCGCTCGGCCTGCCTGCGTCGACCGAATTCCTCGACCTGCTGAGCCCGCAGTACATCGCGGACCTGATCGCGTGGGGCGCGATCGGTGCGCGCACGACCGAGAGCCAGAGCCATCGTCAGCTGGCATCGGGGCTGAGCTGTCCGATCGGTTTCAAGAACGGCACCGACGGCGGCGTGCAGGTCGCGTCGGACGCGATCGTCGCCGCGCGCGCGAGCCATGCGTTCATGGGGATGACGAAGATGGGGATGGCCGCGATCTTCGAGACGCGCGGCAACGACGACGCGCACGTGATCCTGCGCGGCGGCAAGAACGGGCCGAACTACGACGCCGAGCACGTCGAGGCGAGCTGCGCGGTGCTGCGCAAGAGCGGGTTGCGCGAGCAGGTGATGGTCGATTGCTCGCACGCGAATTCCAACAAGTCGCACGAGCGGCAGATCGAGGTCGCGCAGGATCTCGCGCGGCAGCTGTCGCAGGGCGAGCACCGGATCGTCGGCGTGATGGTCGAGAGCCATCTCGAGGCCGGGCGCCAGGATCTGAAGCCGGGCGTGCCGCTGCAGTACGGCGTGTCGATCACCGATGCGTGCCTGAGCTGGACGCAGACGGAGCCGGTGCTCGACGTGCTGGCGGAGGCGGTGCGGCATCGCAGGGTGTATTCGCGCAACGCGTGAGGCGGTGTGACTGCGTGGCGGGGCCGGGGACGTCCGCTGCACGGTCCGTGCGCCGGTGACGACCGGATGCCCGTCTCCGACGTTCTCCCGATCGACATGCCGCGGCGCGCACGTCCTGTCCGCACGGACATTGATCTTCATCCGTGTCGCCCCGCCTGTCACGTCGCACTCCGAACGCACGATCCGGCGAATGCCGCTACCATGAAGCCGTGTTGCACGCTGCGGTCCGGCCACGCCGGTCCGTCATGCACACACGCAGTGGCAGCGCGGCTGGCCGCCACGCGACCGACGAAGCGCGGGGCGCTCACCGATCAGCCGTTGCGCCCGCGTCGCTTCGCTCCCGGAATCAACAACAACCGAACCGGAGTGCAATACATGAAGTTCTACAAGACCCTCATCGCGGCAACCGTCCTCGCATCGAGCGTCAGCGCGCACGCGCAGATCGCCGGCGCGCAGCCGCTCAGCGTGACCGTCGAGCAATCGCAGGCGCTGCTCGAAGGCTGGAGCGTGAAGAAGAGCGTGCTCGGCAAGGCCGTGTACAACGACGCGAACCAGAAAGTCGGCACGGTGCGCGACCTGATCGTCGCGCCGGACGGCTCGGTGTCGGCGGCGATCGTGTCGGCCGGCGGCTTCCTCGGCGTGGCCGCACATGACGTCGCGGTGCCGATCGCGTCGCTCGACGTGCGCAACGGCAACATCTACCTGCCGGGCGCGACGAAGGACGCGCTGAAGGCCACGCCGGCATTCCAGTACGCGAAGGTGCCGTCGCCGCCGAAGCCGAAGAAGGCCGACGACAAGCACTGATCCACGCGGCCCGGCGCGCGACCTGCCATGCCCGGCCGGCCGCGCGCCGGGCCGCGCCACGTCGCGTCGCGCGTCGATCCATCTCGGGCGCGTCGCGCGCCCACGCTCGGTCTACGTAATTCTACGTAGCCCCGCATACGTAGTTGTGCGCTTGTAAGCTGCCCCTGTCGCGCGGAATACTACGGCCCATCGCCGCGGCATCCACGAGACGCGGCACGACGCATCGACGTCACGCGGGTTCGGCGCCTGGCCGGATCCACTCAAAACCACATTGGAGACCAGGAGACGCCATGAATCGGGCTTCCAGTACCCTGCTATGGATCGCCGTCGCGCTGCTCGGCGCATTCGCGTTCGGGACGATCGCACTCGCGCACGGCGAACGCGTCAGCGCGCTGTGGATCGTGATCGCCGCAGTCTGCGTATATCTGATCGCATATCGCTTCTACAGCCGTTTCATCGCCAGCAAGGTCATGCAGCTCGACGGGCTGCGGATGACGCCGGCCGTCCGGCACAACGACGGCCTCGACTACGTACCGACCAACAAGTACGTGCTGTTCGGCCATCACTTCGCCGCGATCGCCGGCGCCGGGCCGCTCGTCGGCCCCGTGCTCGCCGCGCAGATGGGCTACACGCCCGGCATGCTGTGGATCCTGGCCGGCGTCGTGTTCGCCGGCGCGGTGCAGGACTTCATCGTGCTGTTCATCTCGACGCGCCGCGACGGCCGCTCGCTCGGCGACCTCGTCAAGATGGAGCTCGGCACGGTGCCCGGCGTGATCGCGCTGTTCGGCGCGTTCCTGATCATGGTGATCATCCTCGCGGTGCTCGCGCTGATCGTCGTGAAGGCGCTGACGAATTCCCCGTGGGGCACGTTCACCGTCGCCGCGACGATTCCGATCGCGCTGTTCATGGGCGTCTACACGCGCTACATCCGTCCGGGCCGCATCGGCGAAGTGTCGATCATCGGCTTCGTGCTGCTGATGGCGTCGATCGCGTTTGGCCAGACCGTGCACGATTCGCCGGCGCTCGCCGCATGGTTCACGTTCAGCGGCACGCAGCTCACGTGGATCCTGATCGGCTACGGTTTCGTCGCATCGGTGCTGCCGGTGTGGCTGCTGCTCGCGCCGCGCGACTACCTGTCGACGTTCCTGAAGATCGGCACGATCCTCGGCCTCGCGATCGGCATCCTGGTCGTCGCGCCGGAACTGAAGATGCCCGCGTTGACGAAGTTCGTCGACGGCACGGGCCCGGTGTGGTCGGGCAACCTGTTCCCGTTCCTGTTCATCACGATCGCGTGCGGCGCGGTGTCGGGCTTCCATGCGCTGATCTCGTCGGGCACGACGCCGAAGCTGATCGACAACGAAACCAACGCGCGCTTCATCGGTTACGGCGCGATGCTGATGGAATCGTTCGTCGCGATCATGGCGCTGGTCGCCGCGTGCGTGATCGAGCCGGGCATCTACTTCGCGATGAACGCGCCGGCCGCCGTGCTCGGCTCGACGCCGGAAGCCGTCGCGAACACGGTCACGCAATGGGGTTTCGTGCTGACGCCCGACATGCTGACGCAGACCGCCAAGGCCGTCGGCGAAACGACGATCATCGCGCGTGCGGGCGGCGCGCCGACGCTGGCCGTCGGCATGGCGCACATCCTGCACCAGGTGATCGGCGGCGAAGCGATGATGGCGTTCTGGTATCACTTCGCGATCCTGTTCGAGGCGCTGTTCATCCTGACGGCGGTCGACGCCGGCACGCGCGCGGGCCGCTTCATGCTGCAGGACCTGCTCGGCACGTTCCACCCGGCGCTCAAGCGCACCGAGTCGCTGCCCGCGAACCTGGTCGCCACCGCGCTGTGCGTGGCCGCGTGGGGCTACTTCCTGTACCAGGGCGTGGTCGATCCGCTCGGCGGCATCAACACGCTGTGGCCGCTGTTCGGCATCTCGAACCAGATGCTCGCCGCGATCGCGCTGGTGCTCGGCACCGTCGTGCTGTTCAAGATGAAGCGCGAGCGCTACGCGTGGGTGACGATCGTGCCGACCGCATGGCTGTTGATCTGCACGCTGACGGCCGGCTGGCAGAAGATCTTCGATGCGAACCCGAAGGTCAGCTTCCTCGCGCACGCGGCGAAGCTGCAGGCCGCGGTGGACGAAGGCAAGGTGCTCGCGCCGGCGAAGTCGATCGCGCAGATGCAGCGGATCATCTTCAATGACTACATCGATGCGGCGCTGGCCGGCCTGTTCATCTTCGTCGTCGTGGCGATCGCGGGGTACGGGCTGCTCGCCGTGCTGCGCGCGCGCCGCGAGTCGAAGCCGACCGTGCGCGAGACGCCGTACGAAGCGATGCCGGCCGCGCAGGCGCTCGGCAGCGGACGTTAAAGGGAGGCCGCGATGTTCAGCGATCTGGGCAGCGACCTGCGCAGCGCGGGGCGTTACCTCGGGCAGGCGTTGCGGCTGATGGTCGGCCTGCCCGACTACGACACCTACGTCGCGCACATGCGCGACACCCATCCGGACCGCGAGCCGATGACGTATGAGGAATTCTTCCGCGAGCGTCAGAATGCGCGGTACGGGTCGGGGGCAGGGAAGTGTTGCTGAAGCGGGCCGGCGAAGCCGGCCGGTAAGGGCACCACCAAGGGCAGTCCGGTGACGGACCAGGAAGCGCCGCGAAGGCATTCGCGGCGCTTTTTATTTGGCGGGCCGGGGCGGGCATGTTTGCTGCCTGTCGTGGTTGCGGCGGTTGGCCCGCTTCAGCGCGGCTTGATCCGGCCGCCGGTATCATAGGGCTCTACTTTTTTCCGATGAATCCGCGCAGGAGAACCCGTCGTGCATGTCGGTGAGCGTTTCAACAGCATTTCCCATCTCGTCGGCGCGGTGTTGTCGGTGGCAGGGCTGGTCGCGCTGGTGACGATGGGTGCGCTCGACCGCGATCCTTACAAGATCGTGAGCTTCAGCGTGTACGGCGCGATGCTGATCCTGTTGTACGGGATCTCGACCGCGTATCACAGCGTGCGCAACCCGCGGCTCAAGGCGATCCTGCAGAAGTGTGACCATTCGGCGATCTATCTGCTGATCGCGGGCAGCTACACGCCGTTCACGCTCGTCACGCTGCGCGGCCCGTGGGGCTGGTCGCTGTTCGGCGTGAGCTGGGGGCTCGCCGCGTTCGGGATCGTGCAGGAGCTCACGCTCGGACGGCGCACGCGCATCGTGTCGATGATCCTGTACGTGCTGATGGGCTGGCTCGCGCTCGTCGCGATCCGCCCGCTGATCCATGCGTTGCCGCCGGTGGGTACCGCATGGCTCGTGGCCGGCGGCGTCATCTACAGCGCCGGGATCTACTTCTTCATCAACGACGAACGCATCCGCCACGGGCACGGTATCTGGCACCTTTTCGTGCTGGCCGGCAGCCTGTGCCAGTTCGTCAGTGTCGCGATGTATGTCGCGTGAGCGACGCGGGACGCCGGCGAAGGCGCAGCCGCATGCGGCTGCGGCCGTGTCAGCCGGAGCAGGCGCACCGCTCATTCTTCGCGGTCGTCGGCGTCAGGTGCGACCGGCCGGTGGCGCGACGTTGCGCAGCGTGTTGAACCCGACCCATCCCCAGTAGACGCGATGATGCGCGATCAGCCCGTCGCGCAGATCCATCACCTCGACGAGATCGACCTGATCGCCGTCCGGCGTTTCGCGCGGATATTCCCACGTGAGTTGCTTGCCGTTCGAAAAGAACCGGCCCGTGCGGTACCAGCGTCCGAGCCGGTTGCCCGGATTGCGCAGCCCTGCCGCGAAGAACGCGCCGATCGCGGGCTTGCCGTGCAGCACGCCCGAGCCGTGATCGGGCAGCGTGGCGACGATCAGCGGCGTTTCGAGGATCGCGTCGTCCGCGTACAGCGACATCAGCGCATCGAGGTCGCGTGCGACGACGGCGGCGTGCCAGTCTCGATGGATGCGGTGCCCATCGGTGTCGGCGTGGGTCATGGCGGGTTCCGGCAAGCGTGGATAACGGCACCACTGTATTGATTCAACGCTGCCGGACGTTTCACCGCAGGCCGAAACGTGGATGTTGCGTGCGCCGAGCGCAACCGCAACCGCGTTCCGCCGTTCGTGTCAGCCCCCCAGCGCGCCGAGATTCAGTTCATGCGACTTGCCGATCCACACCGCGCTGTCGCGATGGTCGCGCAGTTCGTCGTTGGTATTCGGATGCAGGAAGATGTCGAGCGCGCCGTGATTCAGCACGAGCCACGGCACGATGGTGTCGAACCGCGTGGCGTCGAATGCGATCTGGTACGACCAGGCCGGATGAGGGCCCACGAGGCGTTCGTGAAAGCGGCCGAGCTCGATGATCGCGCCGAACCGTTCTTCGACGACGAGGCGAAACGCCCAGGCCGCGTCGCGGCTGGCGGCGTCGAAGTAGACGTGTGCGTGCCAACTGTTGATCGCGGTGGAATCGATATCAGCCATGACGGGACTCGTGAGAGGAATAGGGAAGGCATGAGCGCCGTCACTTGCGGCGCGATGGGCAATTATCGCGCGTCCTTGTCGGACACGTCTTGTCGCGAAGCGATAAATCGGCGTGAAGAATGGTTGCGCGTCAAAGAAACCGGCGGGTTCGTTGAGGTATTTCCCGCGCGGGCCGGCATGCGCGGCATCGTGCCGCAAGCCCGGCCGGCGCGGGCTCCGAGCGAAATCGCTTCGGCAATACGTCATTTCGAAAATGGCAAAAGCGATTCGCGCACCGCATCGAATCGTCTGCAAAAACGCGATCAGGTCGTTGAATGAAATAAAGAAATTCCACTCGGGCGGCATTGGCGAGTCGCGCGCGCCACGCGCCGGCCGTCAGTGCCGAAAATATCAATTGCGGAATCGGCTATTCAAGCGCGCGGCCGCGCGACATACGATGGTTTCACCGCATCGACATCGAAGATCGATGCGGACGCAACCATCTGGAGGCCATGATGCGATCCGTTGTTTCCCTTGCAGTGCTGTCCGGCGCGCTTGTCGCGCTGCCCGCCGCGAGCTTCGCGCAGTCCGTCGACACCGAGCGGCAGTCGAACGTCGCGCCGTTGACCTGGTCCGCGGCGCGTGCCGAAACCGACGCGCAACTGATGCAGATGACGCGCGCCGGCTATCGCGCGACGACGGCCGGCAACCAGAACTATCCGCTCGCGATGCAGCGTGCGCTCGAACGCGTACGGAACCCGGTGCCCGACCGCTCGCGCGACGAGAAGGCCGCGATGGAAGCGCGGGCGGCCAGCGCCGCGCAGAGCGGCCATCCGGTAAAGGCGTTCTTCGTGAAGACCGCGTACTACCTGAAAGGCGAGAACACGTTCTGATGCGGGAGACGAGCATGGCATGCGCGAACCGACTCGCCGACGCGTGGCGCACGTCGACGATCCGCCGGCTGCCGCGCGCGTGCGCGACGCGGCGGCGTGACGATCCGTACGCTGCGCGGCGCCGCGCGAACGGCCATCGCGCCGCGCGCCCCGGCGCAGTCGCGTGCCGCACCGGGTTGCCGCGCTTCGACGCGGACGACGTTGCCGCCAGCGAGAGCGGATCATGAAGGCCGTCCGGAAAAGCCGTCGCCATCCGCCGCTGACGCGCGAATGGCTGCTGCCGTTGCCGCCCGCGCATGTGCGCGACATCTCGCTGAAATGCCACATGGCGCTCGTCGCGCTGCGTGGCGAGCACGGCAGCGAAACGTTGCTGATGCGGTTGCGCACGAGCGTCTACCTGGTGTTCCTCGCGCTCGACGACGCGGTATCGGCGGACGCGAGCATCGACCTGTGCGTCGATGCGGAGCGCGTGCTGGACGCGAGCGTCGCGCGCGCGGCGGAAAGCGGCGCATGGACGCTGCACGACGACGAATGCGCGGTGCTCGAGCGCATCCTCGCCGCGAACGACGCATGCGTCGCGACGCTCACGCGGCACCGGCTCGCCGAGCTGTGGCGTCACGTCAGTGCGTTCGCGTCGGCCGACCAGCCGGCCCTCGTCGCGCAAGCCGCGGCGAAGATGCGGGAACCGGCCGTTCTGCATTGAGCATCGTCGACGCGACCGGCGCCGCGCGATGTTTCATACCTGTCCCATTCCCCGACGCCGACGCTCGCCGTCTAATGTCATGACGGGAACCGGACGGGTTCGGTCGATGACGATCCATCGTCGCGTGGGCGATGATCGTACGTGTCGGCGTGAACGCATCCGTTTCGATCAGGAGGAGCGATGGCGCTATACAGGATCGGCGGCTACTTCACGTGCGGAAGCGGCCGCGCATTCAGCGAGAACCTGCCGCCGGGCAGCGAAGTGACGATCGCGGGCATCTATCGATGCACCGTATGCGGCGACGAGATCGGCATTGCGAAGCGGCAGACGCTGCCGTCCGACGACGAGCATCGGCACGATCTCGATCCGCCGTCCGACCCGCTGCTCGACCCCGGCCCGACGGCATGGCAATTGATCGCGGCCGCGGAGTCGAGACACTAGGCGAGCGGCGTTCGCCCGCTCATGCGTGCGCGGATGCGCGCCGCTCCCCGCACGAACGCCGACACAACCCAAGCCCGACAAAACAAAAGCGCCACGGAGCGAACTCCGTGGCGCTTCTTCGATGCCGGCCGATGCGGAGGCGCGAACCTCCGCATGGCGACACGCGCTTAAGCCGCCGTTGCCGGCTTGGCCGGCTTCTGCAGCTTGCCCTTGCCGGCGCGCTGGATTTCCTCGAGCTTGATCTCGACGTGGCGCGAGAACACGTACTCGGCCGGACGCTGCTTCGCGATCGAGATGTCCGGCGCGAACGCGCCTTCGGTCTTGATGCCCTTCCGGCTCACGGCGAACGCCTTCAGCGGATGCGCGATCGTGTCCATCACGGCGGTGGCTTCGAAGCCGCAGTGGACCATGCAGTCCGCGCACTTCTCGTAGTTGCCGACGCCGTAGTTGTCCCAGTTCGTGTCTTCCATCAGTTCCTTGAAGGTCTTCACGTAACCTTCGCCGACCAGATAGCACGGCTTCTGCCAGCCGAACACGGTACGCGCCGGGTTGCCCCACGGCGTGCACTTGTACGTCTGGTTGCCGGCCAGGAAGTCGAGGAACAGCGACGACTGGCTGAACGACCAGCGCTTGCCGCCTTCGCCGCGCTTCAGGATTTCGCGGAACAGGTTCTTCGTCTTGTCGCGGTTCAGGAAGTGCTGCTGATCCGGCGCGCGCTCGTACGCATAGCCCGGCGACACGGTGATGCCGTCGACGCCGATCGGCCCCAGCGTATCGAAGAACTTCGCGACGCGCTCGGGGATCGCATCGTTGAACAGCGTGCAGTTGATGTTCACGCGGAAGCCGCGGCGCTTCGCTTCCTTGATGGCCGCGACCGCCTTGTCGTACACGCCGTCCTGCGACACGGAATGGTCGTGCATTTCCTTGTCGCCGTCGAGGTGGACCGACCAGACGAAGTACGGATTCGGCTCGTAGTCGTCCATCTTCTTTTCCATCAGGAGCGCGTTCGTGCACAGGTACACGAACTTCTTGCGCTTCATGATGCCCTTGACGATCTCCGGCATCTCCTTGTGGAGCAGCGGCTCGCCGCCGGCGATCGACACGATGGGCGCGCCGCACTCGTCGACGGCTTCCAGGCATTCCTCGACGGACAGGCGCTGGTTCAGGATCGGGTCCGGATAATCGATCTTGCCGCAGCCGTTACAGGCGAGGTTGCAGCGGAACAGCGGCTCGAGCATCAGCGCGAGCGGATAGCGTTTGTTGCCGGACAGGTGTTGGCGCATGATGTATGCGCCGACGCGGACTTGCTGGAGCAGCGGAATAGACAAGAGATGTCCTCCTTAAACTTCGCGGGCGACAGCTTGCGTAAGCTTCGCCGGCAACTTGAATTCGACTTTTTCCTCACGGCCCGCCATCGTCGTGACATCGACGGGCCCCAGCGCGCGCAGCGCGCCAATTACATCCTCGACCATTTCCTCGGGTGCCGACGCGCCGGCGGTCAGGCCGACCGTCTGCACGCCCGCGAACCATTCGGCCTTCACTTCCGAGCCGTCGGCGACGAGATAGCTCGGTACACCGCTTTCGGTGCCGATCTCGCGCAGGCGGTTCGAGTTCGAGCTGTTCGTCGCACCGACGACCAGCAGCACGTCGACCTGGCCGCTCAGCTCGCGCACGGCGGCCTGGCGGTTTTGCGTCGCGTAGCAGATGTCGCGCGTGTCCGGGCCGACGATGTCGGTAAACCGGCGCTGCAGCGCTTCGATGATGCCGCGCGTGTCGTCGACCGACAGCGTCGTCTGCGTGACGTACGCGACCGGTGTGTCGACCGGCAGCGTCAGCGTATCGACTTCGGCCTCGCTCTGCACGAGGATCACCTCGGCCGGGATCTGGCCGATCGTGCCCTCGACTTCCGGATGGCCCGCATGGCCGATCAGGATCAGCCGGCGGCCCGCCGCGACGTACTGGCGGCCCTGCACGTGCACTTTCGTGACGAGCGGGCAGGTGGCGTCCAGCACGTCGAGCCCGCGCGTTTCCGCGTCGCGTTCGACCGTCTGGGCGACCCCGTGCGCGCTGAAGATCGCCACGGCGCCGTGCGGCACCTCGTCGAGCTCCTCGACGAATCGAGCCCCTTTATTACGCAGGTTTTCGACGACGTGCCGGTTATGCACGATCTCATGACGCACATAGACGGGCGCGCCGTGCTGTTGCAGCGCGCGATCGACGATCTCGATCGCGCGGACAACCCCCGCACAAAAGCCGCGGGGCTGGGCAAGGATGACTCGCATAAGTGAGCGAACTCCGACGACAGACGCCGGGTTCGAAGAGCTGGCACCGCTCGCTCGCCCCGGCTTGATGTTATGAAGGCAGGAACGAACCGGCCAGGCCAGGCCCCGGAACCCCGAATTAATCGCGCATTTTAACCCTATCGGGCCGTCCTTGCTCTGGTGCTGTATCGGCCGTGTTGCATCCGCCGCAGCGCCGCGTCGGCGCTCGCGCGCGCGGAACCCGGTAAACTGCGCGGTTTCGCGGGCAGCCCGTCCGGCTGCCCGGCGTCGCGCTCATTTCAAGGCCATTCGATGACCGTCGATTCTTACGCGTATTGCCCTGCCGCCGGTGCGGTCAAGGGTGTTTTCACTCCGACCCTGATTGAGATCGAACGATCCGGGGCTGCTGGCGCCGGCGTCCGGCAGGAGGCGTGCCGATGATGCTGGCGATTACCTTCCTGGTGTCCGGCCTGTCGCTGCTGATCTGGATCGTGCTGCTGGTCGCGCGCGGCGGCTTCTGGCGCGCGCGGCCCGCGCGGGCCCTGCCGCCGGAAGCGCGTGGCGCCGCGGCCGAGGCCGGCTGGCCGGCCGTCGTCGCGGTCGTGCCGGCGCGCAACGAGGTCGACGTGATCGCGCAAGCGGCGACGTCGCTGCTCGAGCAGGATTATCCGGGCGACTTTCATCTGATCATTGTCGACGACCACAGCGACGACGGCACCGCCGCCGCAGCCCGCGCGGCCGCGCTCGCGATCAACCGCGCCGACCGCCTGACCGTGCTCGCCGCGAAGCCGCTGCCGGCCGGCTGGTCGGGCAAGGTGTGGGCGCAGTCGCAGGGCATCGCCGCGGTGCGCACGCTCGGGCTGCCGGCCGACTATCTGCTGCTGACGGATGCCGACATCGGCCATCCGCCCGACGCGGTGGCCCAGCTCGTCACGCGCGCGCAGGCCGAACAGCGCGATCTCGTGTCGCTGATGGTGCGGCTGCGCTGCGATTCGTTCTGGGAAAAGGCGCTGATCCCGGCGTTCGTGTTCTTCTTCGCGAAGCTCTATCCGTTCTCGTGGATCAACAATCCGCGCAACCGGACGGCCGGCGCCGCGGGCGGCTGCATGCTGGTCAAGCGCAGCGCGCTGGAAGAGGCCGGCGGCATCGAATCGATCCGCGGCGCGCTGATCGACGACTGCAGCCTCGCCGCGCAGATCAAGCATCGCGGCAGCGGCCGGCATCCGATCCGGCTCGACCTTGCCGAGCGCAGCGTGTCGCTGCGTCCGTACGACAGCTGGCGCGACATCTGGAACATGATCGCGCGCACCGCGTTCACGCAGCTCCATTATTCGCCGCTGCTGCTCGCCGGCACGCTGCTCGGGATGACGATCATCTATCTCGTGCCGCCTGTGGCCGCGCTCGCATACGGCGCGCGGGCCTGGCCGGCGTGGCTGGCATGGGCGTCGATGTGCACCGCGTATGCGCCGATGCTGCGCTATTACCGGCGCTCGCCGCTGTGGGCGCCCGCGCTGCCGCTCGTCGCGCTGTTCTACGTCGGCGCGACGTTCGCGTCCGCGTGGCGCTACTGGCGCGGCAAGGGTGGTCAGTGGAAGGCGCGGGTGCAGGCGCCGGTGGAGCGCTGAAGCGGGCCGGCGGATGCCGGCCGTCAGGACCACCGGATTGCTGAAAACAGACAGCCCGAATCGACGTGAGCCGATTCGGGCTGTTTGCTTTCCGGCCGACGTCCGGTCGCCGCTGCGCGCGTGCTTACCGCTGCGTCAGCATCATGTACATCTGGATCACGACGTCCGGCGAGAACGTGAACGGCACCCAGCCGTAGCCGGTGTGGCGCGCGACCAGCAGACGATCGCCGTTCGACTGCTTCTGCACGGCCATCATCGGGTTCTTCGTCGTCACGAAGCGCCAGCCGGCCGGGATGCCCGGCGGCGGTTCCGGCTGCATCGACGCGCGCGCATGCGCGAGTTCCTCGATCAGCTGGCCCAGCTGTTCCGGGTGCAACGTGATCGACTGGCCGTTGACGGTCAGCGTCAGTTCGTTCTGCGACGGGCGCGCGACGTGCAGCGTCGCCTTGTCCGCGGGGGCGTCGGCGGCTGCTTCGGCCGCGGGCGCGACTTCGATCGCGGTGTCGGCGGCGGTGGTCGCGACGACGTCGGTGATCGCGTCGGCCGCCGCAGCGGCGACTTCATCGGCGGCAGCCGGCGCGGTGGCGTTCGTCATCGGCTCAACGGCGGACCCGATGGCCGGTTCGACCACGTCAGCCGCGACGGCCGGCTCGGTGGCCAAAGCTGCCGCGTTCGTCGCGGCGTCCTTCACGACGGCTTCGACCAGCGCTTCCGCGTCGGCGATCGCCTTCGCGTGACGCTCGGCGGCCGCTTCGGCCTGCGCGATCGCTTCGGTATGGCGCTGCGCGACGGCCTCGGCCTCGGCAGTCGCCTCCGCATGGCGTTGCGCGGCCGCGTCGGCTTGCGCGATCGCTTCGGCGTGACGCTGCGTGATCGCTTCGGCTTCGGCGGTTGCCTCGACATGGCGTTGCGCAGCCGCTTCCGCTTCGGCGATCGCCTGCGTGTGACGCTGCGCGAGTGCCTCGGCCTCGGCGATCGCGGCCGCGTGGCGCTGCGTCGCGGCCTCGGCTGCGGCGGTCGCCTCCGCATGGCGCTTCGCGGCGGCTTCGGCTTCCGCGGCGGCCGCCGCATGACGCTGCGCGGCCGCGTCCGCTTCGGTCGCGGCGGCGTGATGACGCTGCGCGGCGGCCTCGGCTTCGGCGATCGCGGCCGCATGACGCTGCGACGCGGCTTCGGCATCCGCGTGGCGCTGCGCGAGCGCCTCGGTCAGCGCGGTCGCTTCGGCGTGCCGCTGGACGGCGGCCTCGGCCTGCGCAGCGGCTTCGGTGTGGCGTTGGGCGGCGGCTTCGGCCGCGGCGGTGGCGTCGGCGTGGCGCTGCTGCGCGGCATCGGCGTCGGCGGCCGCGGCCGTGTGGCGCTGCGCGGCGGCCTGTGCTTCGGCTTCCGCGGCGGCGTGACGTGCGGCGGCGGCCTGGGCTTCCGCCGCGGCGGCGCGCGCGAACGCTTCCGCGCTGCGTGCCGCCTGCTGCGCGGCGTGGTGATCGTGGAGGAGCTGATCGACGCCCGCGTTGAGCGAATCGATCTGTTCGTTCAGGTTCATGCGTGTCTTCTCTGCGTAAGACCCGCGATTTTAACCGCTGCGCCGGTGCCGGTCCGTCAGCGACGTGTAACAAAGTGCGCAAAGCGGCGTGAAATACGCCGCTTTGTGTTACTTCAGGTAGCCCGCCGAGCCGAACCAGTCGAGCGCGTCACGCAGTCCTTCGCGGTACGGACGCGCGCGGTAGCCGAGCTCGCGCTCGGCCTTCGCGGACGTGAAATACATCTTGTTCTTCGACATCCGCAGCCCGTCGACGGTCACGAACGGCTCTTTCTTCGTGAACTTCGCGACGGCCTCCGCACCGACGGCGAGCGGGTAGAGCGGCCAGCGCGGCAGCGCGATCGTCGGCGCCTTGCGGCCCGTCATCTGCGCGATGTCGGCCAGCATCTGCTGCAGCGGCAGGTTCTCGCCGCCGAGGATGTAGCGCTCGCCGATCCGGCCGCGCTCGAGCGCGAGGAAGTGGCCGTGCGCGACGTCGTCGACGTGCACCAGGTTCAGGCCGGTATCGACGAACGCGGGAATCTTGCCGAGCGCGGCCTCGACGATGATGCGGCCGGTCGGCGTCGGCTTCACGTCGCGCGGGCCGATCGGCGTCGACGGGTTGACGATCACGGCCGGCAGCCCTTCGTCGGCGATCATCCGCTCGACCGCGCGCTCGGCCAGCACCTTGCTGCGCTTGTACACGCCGATCGCCTGCTCGGCGGTGAGCGGCCGGTTCTCGTCGGACGGATCGCCGGCGCTTGTGACCTTCAGCGTCGCGACGCTGCTCGTGTAGACGATCCGTTCGACGCCTTCGGCGCGCGCCGCGCGCATCGTCGCGACCGCGCCTTCGAGGTTCGCGCGCTCGATCTCGTGCGGGTCCGGCGCCCACAGCCGGTAGTCGGCCGCCACGTGCAGCAGGTAGCGCACGCCGCGCAGCGCGGCGCGCATCGACGTCTCGTCGCGCATGTCGCCGGTGACGATCTCGGCGTCGAGATCCGCGACGTTCGTGCGCGGGCTGGTCGGGCGCACCAGCACGCGCACCGCATAGCCTTTTTGCTGCGCGATGCGTGCGACGGCCGAGCCGACGAAACCGGACGCGCCGGTGACGAGAACGAGATCGCGGGAAGTATCAGTCATGCGTTTCCTTCAGGGCCGCGCGCGGGCGGCGCGGCGGTTGTGCGTCGGCGAGATTGTACGTGGTCGGCGCGCCCGGCGACGCGAGCGCCGTCCTCCGGCACGCACGCATCGCCGGGCAGCAAACCCGCAGTTGCGTGCTCGCGCGGGCGGCTGCACTGGCGACGGCGCCGAGCCGGCCCGCCGGGCCCGTGTGCGAAGCGGCCGACGCGACTACAATGCCGGGCTTGAATGGATTGCACGACGGGAGGGCGACGCGATGAGCCGCAATGAACTGGACGAACGGATCGAGACCTACTACGTGCGGGTGCGCGGCGTCGTGCAGGGCGTCGGTTTCCGTCACGCGACGGTGCGCGAGGCGCATGCGCTGAAGCTGCGCGGCTGGGTCGCGAATCTCGAGGACGGCAGCGTCGAGGCGATGATCCAGGGCCCGGGCGCGCAGATCGACCGGATGCTCGCGTGGCTGCGCCACGGGCCGCCGTCCGCGCGCGTGACCGAGGTGACGTTCGAGGAGCGCCACGTCGAAAAGCGCTTCGAGCGCTTCCAGCAGCAGTAACGCGCAAGGCTAAAACAACATGACGGGGTATCCGGAGGCCGGGCGCGGCATCGCGCTGTCGGTGATGGCGTCGACGCTGTTCGCGCTGATGTCCGCCTACGCGAAACTGCTCGCGCCGCTCACGGGGCTCGACATCTTCGCGTGGCGCATCCTGTGGACCGCGCCGGGCGCGCTCGCACTGATCGCGCTGCGCGGCCGCTGGCCGGCGCTCGTCGAACTCGTGCGGCGCGGCGTGCGCGACCGGCGCCTGCTGGTCGCGCTGCCCGCGAGCGCGGCGTTGCTCGGCCTGCAGCTGTGGCTGTTCCTGTGGGCGCCGCTGCACGGACGCATGCTCGAAGTGTCGCTCGGCTATTTCCTGCTGCCGCTGACGATGGTGCTCGTCGGCCGCTTCTACTATCACGAACGGCTCGATCCGCTGCAATGGGCGGCGGTCGCATGCGCGGCGCTCGGCGTCGCGCACGAGGTATGGGCGACGCGCGCGTTCGCGTGGCCGACGCTCGTCGTCGCGCTCGGCTATCCGCCGTATTTCGTGCTGCGCCGCCGGATCAATGCCGATTCGCTGGCCGCGTTCGCGCTCGAGATCGTGCTGCTGTGTCCGGTCGCGTTCGCGATGGTGTCGGCGAGCGCGACGCCGGTCGCCAGCCATCCGCGGCTGTGGGCCGTGCTGCTGCCGGGGCTCGGCGTGCTCAGCACGCTCGCGCTCGCGAGCTACCTGAAGGCGAGCCGGATGCTGCCGATGGCGCTGTTCGGGATCCTCGGCTACGTCGAACCGGTGCTGCTCGTCGCGGTGTCGCTGCTGCTGCTCGGCGAGACGCTGAGCGTCGCGCAGCTCGCGACGTACGGGCCGATCTGGGCGGCCGTCGCATTGACCGCGTGGCACAGCGCGATGCTCATGCGGCGCTTGCCCGCGCGCGGCTGAGCATCGCCGCCCGGCCGCGCGACGGCGGCAACGAACGTGCCGCGCAGCGCGCATTGCTTGCGTCGCGTCCCACGATTCCGGCGTCGAACCGGCATCGCGCTGATGTGCAGCTGACGTCTGGCTGGCGGCCTCGCCAGCGTTGCATCGCCGATGTCACGCCTGTAATCGAACAGAAGATTCCGTTGCACTTTGTTACTTAGGGTATCCCCCGACCGGCCGCTAGACTGATCTGACCGCCTCTTCTTCGTATGCGGCTTTTCCATGAACGGTCATTTCCGTGCCGGGCCGGCCGGGTTGGCGCGATACGAGCATACGCGTAGCGCCGCCGATCGCGTTCGCCTTCTCCCTTCCGAATCCTCCTTCGGTGCATGCCGCACCGTCGTCGTGCAGGTGCGGCCATGTCGTTGAACATGCCGCCTGCGGTCCCGATGCCGCCGACCTGTAGCGCGCGCCTGATCGAAGTCGATTTCTTCCGCGGCATCGTGCTGCTGATGATCGTCGTCGATCACATCGGCGCGAGCGTGCTGTCGCGCGTGACGCTCCATGCATTCGCGCTGTGCGATGCGGCCGAGGTGTTCGTGTTCCTCGGCGGCTTCGCGACCGCGAGCGCGTACGGCGCGATCGCCGACCGGCACGGCGCGCGCGCGGCGCAGCGGCGGTTCGTGCGCCGCGCGATGCAGATCTACCGCGCGTTTCTCGCGACGTCGACGCTGATGCTCGTCGTGTCCGCCGTGCTCGACCATTACGGGATCGACACGCCGAACCTCGCGCTCGACGACGTCAGCGTGATGCTCGCGTCGCCGCTCACGGGGCTCGCCGAACTGCTCACGTTCCAGCGCCAGCCGTATCTCGCGTCGGTGCTGCCGATGTACGTGCTGTTCGCGCTCGCGTCGCCGGTGATCGTGCCGTTCGCGCGCCGCCATCCGTGGCTCCTCGTCGCGTTCGGCGCGACGTCGTGGCTCGCGGCGGGCTGGCTCGGCCCCGAGCTGCTGGACACCGATGCGTTCCGCTGGAACTTCAACCCGTTCGCGTGGCAGCTGATGTTCGTCGCCGGCGTGCTCGCCCGCTGCCAGCCTTTCTACCGGTACGTCGCGCTCGGGCGCTGGAGCGCCGCGGCGACCGGCGTCGCGTGCGCGATCGTGCTCGGTTGTGCGAGCTACAAGCTGTTCTCGGGGCTGCCGTTGCCGGAAGGTATTCTCAAGCGCGATCTCGCGCTGCCGCGCATCGTGAGCTTCGCGGCGATTGCCTGGCTGATGGCCGACTGCGTGCGCTACGGCTGGATCGCGCGCATTGCGCGGGCCGTGCGGCCGGTCGTCGCGGTCGGCCGGCGCGGCCTGATCTGCTTCGTCGCGGGCGCGGCGATCTCGCTCGTCATCGATTCGCTGCTGCATCCGGTCACGAACGGCGCCGAGCTGCGGCATATCGGCGTGGGCCTCGCGGCCGACGCATGCGCGGTCGGGCTGATGATGGCGGTGGCCGGTTCGGGAACGTGGTTCGCACGCCGGCGCGGCGCGGCCGCGTGAACGGTGCGGGAAAACGCACAGGCGGCACGCAACGTGCCGCGCTGTGCGCTCAGTGAGGTGAGCCGATACGGGAGCGGGGGACGACGGTCGCGTCGTCGGATTCGGCGTCGTCGCGTTCGTCGGACTTCGGATCGTCCTGCTGCGCGAGCACCGCATCGGCTTCGGCCGCGGCCCGGGCGGCGCGCAATGTGGTGCAGCGCTGCGCGTGCCGGATGTCCGACAGTATCCTCAAGAGCCGAGTCGTCTTGTTTTTCATGATCTTCTCCCGCCAGTGCGCATCACGACGGAGCGGATGCGCCGTTGCAACCAGTGTAGGACGTGCTGGCCGCGCTGGCGGGAGAATGTGGCGTGCACGCCGCACGCCGAGGGATAGTACTTACTGCGCCGAGGCCATCGCCTGCGCCTGCACCGCTTCTTCCTCGCGGCGCTCTTCCGCGCAGCGCTGATGCTGGCGCGACAGGCGGTTCATCATCGGCAGCAGCAGCAGGGCGAGCAGCATGCCGATCGCGGCGAGCCAGCCGAGCTTCTCGAACAGCGACAGGTACAGCGGCAGCGATTCGGTGGCCGGCAGGTCGTGCGACGGCATCTGCGCGAAGTTCGCGACGACGCTGCCCAGATACTGCGACACACCCGTCGCGACGAAATACGCGCCCATCATGAAGCCGCTCATGCGCGCCGGCACGTAGCGGGCGATCATCGCGAGGCCGAGGCCGCTCACCAGCAGCTCGCCGAGCGAGTAGAGGCCGTAGCCCCACACCATGAACCACGACGACACGCGGCCGTCCACCGCGTAGCGGCCGCTGATCGTGAACACCAGGTAGCCGGCGGCTACCGCGCCGAAGCCGAACGCATACTTCGCGGCGACCGGCAGGTCACGGCCGCTCTTCGAGAACGCGTTGTAGACCCACACGAGCACCGGGCTCAGCATCATGATCCAGATCGGGTTCAGCGCCTGGAACTGCGCGGCGCTCCACGTGAACAGCGTCGTGCCGAACAGGATGAAGCGCGGATCGACGTTGCGCAGCGCGAACAGCGTGAGCGATGTCGACATCTGCACGTAGAAGATGAAGAACAGGATCACCTGGCCGATCAGCACGAGCGCCGCGATCAGGCCCGCGCGTTCCGAACGCTCCGACTTCGCGATCATGTACGCGAAGATCGCGAGGATCGCGAACGCCGCCGTCCATACGCTCGCGACCGCGAGCTGCTTGTGCTGCAGCACGTACAGCGTGACCAGCGCGAGCGCCACGCCGCCCGCCGCCACGCCGCCGAGGCGCTTCCAGCGGATCGGTTCGTCGTCGGGCTGCGAGCCGATGTGCGCGAGCGTGCGGTGCATCAGCATGAAGTTCAGGATCGCGAGCAGCATGCCGGCGCAGCAGACCGCGAACGCGGTGTGCCAGCCCCAGTGATCCTTGATCCACGGCGTCGCGAGCATCGACACGGTCGAGCCGATGTTGACCGCCATGTAGTAGATCGTGAACGCGCTGTCGATGCGCGCATCGTCGCCTTCGTAGATGCGGCGCACGAGGTTCGCCGCGTTGGCCTTGAACAGGCCGTTGCCGACGACGATCACGCCGAGCGATGCGTACATGTACGCCAGCGCGTCGTTCGGGATCGCCAGCATCAGGTAGCCGGCGCACAGCACGGCCGCGCCGATGATCATCGTGCGACGGGCGCCGAGCACCTTGTCGCCGATCCAGCCGCCGATCGACGGCGACGCGTAGACGAGCGCGGTAAATGCGCCCCAGGTCAGGTTCGCATGGCTGTCGGTGAAACCGAGCCGGTCGACCATGAAGAGGACCAGGAGCGCGGCCATACCGTAGTAGCCGAAGCGCTCCCACATTTCGATGAGGAAGACCGTCGTAAACGAACGGGTCTGTGAAACAGGTGCGTGCATCATCAATCTCGTTTGAAACGGACGGCGCGGATCGCGCGTCGCCTTGGGGTCGAACTGGCGCCGGAGCACGGTGGCCGGGTAGGCTTTGCGTCGGCGATGGAGCAGTCGGGCGGGTTAGCCCGGGCCGGGGTCGGACTCCGCCCGATAAGGCGGTGCGAGGCCCCGACCGGCGCGCGAGTGGTAACGTTTGCCGGTCCGGTGCGTCAGGTCCGCGCCACTCAGGGAAACTCCCGATATGGCAGCAGCTTTCAGGAAAATTTGTCTCATCATCTATTTGTAAGCTTCGCGCCCGTTCTCCGAAAATTCCCGGAGAGCCGCTTGCAGCTTGCCTGTGAAGCCGGCGAGTCTGGCAAGATAGCGCGTCGTTTCGCCCGCTTCGTGCCCTGTTTAGTGCACCGGGCTCAACACCGAAGACGTGTGCGAACCCGAAGATTAAGCTATCTCGTATTAACTTAGTTACTTTCCATCAAACATTTTTTGACGACCACTTTTCGGCCTGCTATGGTTCCCCCCACTGAAAACTCGCGAGCGGCAGACGCTGCCGCACTCGGCAGCAAGATTCGCGCGTTGCGCCAACGACTCAAGCGCACGCTCGACGACACCGCTACCGCCGCGGGGATTTCGAAGCCGTTTCTGTCTCAAGTCGAACGCGGGCTCGCGTCGCCGTCACTGACGTCGCTGGCCGGTATCGCACAGGCGCTCGGCGTGACGGTGCAGTACTTCGTGGATACGCCGAGCGAGGAACGCTCGGTCTGCAGAGGCGATCAGTTGCGCTTCTTCGGATTCGCCGATTCGGCGAACCTGTTCGCGAGGCTGACCAACGTGACCGAAGGGCGTCAGCTCGAGGCGATCCTCGTGCGGATGCCGCCGGGGCAGAAGCGGTCGGAGGTGACGACCCATGCAGGAGAGGAATTCCTGTATGTGATTGAAGGGGAAGTGTCGCTGACGCTGGAAGGCAAGACGTTCGTCCTGCAGGCCGGTGACAGTTCGCACTATCAGTCGACGGTCCCGCACAGCTGGGTCAACACCGCGAAGGTCGAGTCGGTGGTGGTCTGGGTCGGTACGCCGCGGCTGTTCTAACGCACAGGTATTCCTTCGTTTCCAAGACGGAATGCCTGTCGAAAGAAACGTAAGGAATACTAAGATGCAATACGAGAATCACGGGCCTCCTCAATCGCTGTACCCGTCAGCGTCTCACGCGTAACCGCGGCATCCGCCGCGCATCGCTCGCCGAACAACTTTCTCAAGACTGCCACGATGAAATCCTTGCATGCCATGTCGGCCGTGCTGGCCGCGCTCGCCCTGACGACGCCCGTCGCCCACGCCGTTACCGTTCCGTCGAACGTCACGCTCGCTCCTCAACAGGACCTGACGCGCCAGGTGCCCGCCGAAGTCGAGTCGCTCGACCCGGCGCACATCGAATCGTGGACCGGCAACACGATCGGCCTCGACCTGTTCGAAGGGCTTGCCCGCATCGACGCGGCCGGCCAGGTCGTGCCGGGTGTCGCGCAGTCGTGGGAGCGCAAGACGCCGCAGACCTGGATCTTCAAGCTGCGCCACGATGCGAAGTGGAGCAACGGCCAGCCCGTGACGGCCGCCGATTTCGTGTACTCGTGGCAGCGCCTCGTCGACCCGAAGACGGGCTCGAAGTACACGATCCTCGTCGAGTTCGTGAAGAACTCGAAGGACATCATCGCCGGCAAGGCCGCGCCGACGACGCTCGGCGTGCGCGCGGTCGACCCGTACACGCTGGAAGTGACGACCGACGTGCCGGTCGCGTTCTTCCCCGAACTGACCGCGATGGTGCCGCTCGCGCCGGTGAACAAGGACACCGTCGCGAAGTTCGGCGACGCATGGACGCGTCCCGGCAACATCGTCAGCAACGGCGCGTACCAGCTCGTCGACTGGCAGCCGAACAACCGCATCGTGATCTCGAAGGACGCGAAGTACTGGAACGCGCCGAAGGTCGTGATCAACAAGGTCACGTACCTGCCGATCGAAAGCGACGAAACGGCGATGCGCATGTACCAGGCCGGCCAGATCGACTACAGCTACTCGATCCCGTCGGGCATCTTCCAGCAGGTCAGCAAGCAGTTCGGCGGCGAACTGCGCCCGGGCCTGCAGCTCGCGACCTACTACTACTACCTGAACAACAGCGACGCGGCGCTGAAGGACAAGCGCGTGCGCCAGGCGCTGTCGATGGTGATCGATCGCGACGTGCTGACGTCGAAGCTCACGCAGGCGGGCGAGAAGCCGATGTACGGCCTGATGCCGAACGGCACGAAGGGCGTGCACCCGTTCACGCCGGAATGGGCGTCGTGGCCGATGGCCAAGCGCGTCGCGACCGCGAAGGACCTGCTGAAGCAGGCCGGCTTCTCCGATGCGAAGCCGCTGTCGTTCACGCTCACGTACAACACCAACGACCTGCACAAGAAGGTCGCGCTGTTCACCGCATCGGAATGGCGCACGAAGCTCGGCATCGACACGAAGCTCGAGAACGTCGAGTTCAAGGTGCTGATGAAGGAGCGGCATGACGGCAAGGTGCAGATCGCGCGCGACGGCTGGTTCGCCGACTACAACGACGCGATGACCTTCTTCGACCTGATCCGCTGCGGCAGCTCGCAGAATACCGTCGGCTACTGCAACAAGCAGGCCGACACGCTCGTCGACGAAGGCAACCAGAAGCTCGACGACAATGCGCGCGCCACGCTGCTCACGCAGGCGCACGACGCGGCGATGAACGACACGCCGATGGTGCCGCTGTTCCAGTATTCCGCGGACCGGCTCGTGAAGCCCTACGTGGGCGGCTACTCGCTGAAGAACGTGATCGACATGCGTGCTTCGCAGGACATGTACCTGATCAAGCACTGAGTGGAGCGATCATGCTGGCCTACGCATTGAGACGCACGTTGTGGGCGGTGCCGACGATTCTCGCCGTCATCACCGTCTGCTACCTGCTGCTGCACTTCACGCCCGGCGGTCCGTTCGATACGGAGAAGCAGCTGTCCGCGGCGACGCTCGCGAACCTGAACGCGAAGTACCACCTCGACGAGCCGCTGTGGAAGCAGTACCTGCTGTATCTCGGTTCGCTGCTGCACGGCGATCTCGGCCCGTCGTTCCGCTACGTCGACTGGTCGGTGAACGATCTCGTGAAGAAGGCGCTGCCCGTGAGTCTCGGCGTGGGCGGCATCTCGATCCCGCTCTCGATCGGGTTCGGCGTGCTGCTCGGCACTGTCGCGGCCGTGCGCCGCGACAGCGTGATCGACCGCTTCGTGATGCTGATCGGCAACTTCGGCAACGTCGTGCCGCCGTTCGTGCTCGGCCCGGTGCTGGTGTGGATCTTCGCGATCCTGCTGAAGACCTCCGCCGGCAACGGCTGGCTGCCGGCCGGCGGCTGGGGCGACGGCGGCTGGCAGTACCGGCTGCTGCCGATCGTGCTGCTGACCTTCATCAACGTGTCGCTGCTCGCGCGCGTGATGCGCGGCTCGATGATCGAGACGCTGTCGAGCAACTTCATCCGCACCGCGCGCGCGAAGGGCCTGCCGGGCTCGACGATCGTGCTGCGCCACGCGCTCAAGCCCGCGCTGATGCCGGTCGTGTCGCTGTTCGGCACGGTCTGCATCACGTCGATCACGGCGGCCGTCGTCACCGAATCGGTGTTCGCGCTGCCCGGGCTCGGGCAGCTCGTCGTGAACGGCGCGATCAACCGCGACTACACGCTGGTGCTCGGCCTCGTCGTGCTGACGACCGTCTGTGCCGTGCTGTTCAACCTGCTGGTCGACCTCGCGTACGCATGGCTCGATCCGCGCATCCGTTATTGAGCGAGGCACTGCGATGACTCCGACTACTCCCGTCGTCAGTCTGCCTGTGCAGACCGACTCGCCGCCGCGTTCGCGCTCGCCGCTCGCGCTCGCGTTCGCGCGCTTCCTTCACAACCGGGCGGCCGTGTTCAGCCTCGTGCTGCTCGCGCTGATCACGCTCGCATGTTTCGTCGGTCCGTGGCTGCTCGCGGCCGATCCCGCCGCGAGCGACTGGGGCTCGATCAGCCTCGCGCCGACGCTCGCGAACCAGCACTGGTTCGGCACCGACGAGCTCGGCCGCGACCTGCTCGTGCGCACGCTGATCGGCGGCCGCGTGTCGATCGAGGTCGGCCTGCTCGGCACGCTGGTGTCCGGCCTGTTCGGCGTGGCGTGGGGCGCGACCGCCGGCTTCGCGGGCGGGCGGGTCGACTCCGCGATGATGCGCGTCGTCGACATGATGTACGCGATCCCGTACCTGCTGATCGCGATCCTGATGATGACCCTGTTCGGCCGCTCGTTCATGCTGGTCGTGCTGACCATCAGCGCGTTCTCGTGGATCGACATGGCGCGCGTCGTGCGCGGCCAGACGCTGTCGCTGCGCAATCGCGAGTTCGTCGACGCGGCGCGCGCGATCGGCGTGTCGCCGGCGTCGATCGTGCTGCGCCACGTCGTGCCGAACCTGCTCGGCGTGGTCGTCGTGTACGCGACCGTGTCGGTGCCGAACATCGTGCTGACCGAATCGGTGCTGTCGTTCCTCGGCCTCGGCGTGCAGGAACCGATGACGAGCTGGGGCGTGCTGATCCAGGACGGCGCGCAGAAACTGGAATCGATGCCGTGGCTGCTGCTGGCACCGGCCGTCATGCTGTGCGTGACGCTCTACTGCGTGAACTTCGTTGGCGACGGCCTGCGTGACGCGCTCGACCCGAAGGATCGCTGAAGATGGCTGCTCTGTTGGAAGTAGAAAACCTCGGCGTGCGGTTCTCGCGCAAGGACGCACCGCCGATCGACGCCGTGAGCGGCGTGTCGTTCTCGCTCGAAGCCGGCAAGACGCTCGGCATCGTCGGCGAATCGGGCTCGGGCAAGAGCCAGACCGTGATGGCGCTGCTCGGCCTGCTGGCCGGCAACGGCGCGACGACGGGTGCCGCGCGCTATCGCGGCGACAACCTGCTCGAGATGGATACGCGTGCGCTGAACGCGGTGCGCGGCGACCGGATCGCGATGATCTTCCAGGATCCGATGACGTCGCTCAATCCGTTCCTGACGATCGAGCGGCAGATGACCGAGACGCTGCAGCTGCATCGCAAGCTGTCGCGCAAGGAAGCGACGAAGCGCGCGATCGAGGCGCTCGAGTCGGTGCGCATTCCCGACGCCGCGCGCCGCATCCGCATGTATCCGCACGAGTTTTCCGGCGGCATGCGCCAGCGCGTGATGATCGCGATGGCGCTCCTGTCCGAGCCGGAAATCCTGATCGCCGACGAGCCGACCACCGCGCTCGACGTGACCGTGCAGGCGCAGATCATCGACCTGCTGCGCGAGCTGAACCGCGAGCGCGGCACCGCGATCGTGCTGATCACGCACGACATGGGCGTGGTCGCGGGCCTCGCGGACGACGTGATGGTCATGTATGCGGGCCGCACCGTCGAATACGCGCCGGCCGACTCGATCTTCGCGGCGCCGTCGCATCCGTACACGATCGGCCTGCTCAACGCGCTGCCGCGCCTGACCGACGCCGACGACGCGCCGCTCGTCGCGATTCCTGGCAATCCGCCGATGCCCGGCACCGCGCCGGCCGGCTGCGCGTTCGCGAAACGCTGCACGTATGCGGAGGCGCGCTGCGGTACCGCACGCCCCGCGCTCGAAACCTATGGCGCGGCGGGCGCGGTGCGCGCGTGCCACCGGCCGCTGGCCGATCTGACGGGAGGTCTGCGATGAGCGTCGATGAACGCCGCAATGCCGGCGCGACGGGCACGACGAGCGATACGCTGCTGTCCGTCGACGATCTGAAGGTGCATTTCCGCGTGCCGCTCGGCGGCTATCCGTGGTCGCCGAAGGGCACGCTGCGCGCGGTCGACGGCGTGTCGTTCGACGTGAAGCGCGGCGAGACGGTCGGACTCGTCGGCGAGTCGGGCTGCGGGAAGTCGACGCTCGCGCGCGCGCTGATCGGCCTCGTGCCGATGACGGCCGGCACGGTGCGCTGGCGCGGCGAAGCCGTCGCGCCCGATCACCTGCGCGGCACCGCGATGCGCCGCGAAGTGCAGATGATCTTCCAGGATCCGCTCGCGTCGCTCGATCCGCGCATGACGATCGAACAGATCGTCGCGGAGCCGCTCGTCACGCACCACGCGGGCCTCGGCCGCGCCGAAGTGCGGCGCCGCGTGGTCACGATGCTCGAACGTGTCGGCCTGAACGCACATCACCTGCTGCGCTATCCGCACGAGTTCTCCGGCGGACAGTGCCAGCGCGTCGGCATCGCGCGCGCGCTGATCGGCGAGCCGAAGCTCGTGATCTGCGACGAGCCCGTATCGGCACTCGACGTGTCGATCCAGGCGCAGATCGTGAACCTGCTGCGCGACCTGCAACGCGAACTGTCGTTGTCCTATCTTTTCGTCGCGCACGACCTGGCGGTGGTGAAGGCCATCAGCCAGCGCGTGCTCGTGATGTATCTCGGCCGCGTGATGGAGTTCGGCACGCGGCATGACGTGTACGGCGTGCCGCAGCACCCGTACACGAAGGCGCTGCTCGATGCGGCGCCGACGCCGGAGCCGGCGCGCGAGCGTGCTCGCCGTCCGATGCTGCTGGCGGGCGAGATGCCGTCGCCGCTCAACCCGCCGTCCGGCTGCGCGTTCCGCACGCGCTGCCCGGTCGCGATCGACGCGTGCGCGCAGGACGTGCCGCTGCCGGAAGTGCGGCAGGGCTCGCCGGCGCGTGTCGCGTGCATCCGGGCGGGCGTGGCGGCGTGAAGTGACGCAGCAAACATAACCAGGCAGGTCAACAGGGGTAGGGTGCGGCGCGAATGATCTTCGCGCCGCGGGTAAAGGCGCGTCCTTAACCGGGCTCGCCGGGGGGCTGGAAGCGGATCGCAACCGGCGTGGACGACATCAACACAAGACGAGAATGACGATGAACAAGCAAAAGACGATCGGGACGGCATCGAAGATGCTGCTTGCATGGGGCTTGCCGGCGCTTGCCGGCGTATCGCTGAGCGGCGTGGCATACGCCGACGACGCGGCCCCCGCACCGCTGACGGTCGCGCAGGCGGCGCCGTCCGCCGGCACAGGCACGTCGGTTGCGCAGGCAACGACCCCGAACGCCATTATCAACGCCGAGGCGACCCAGGCCGTCACGCCGCCCGACGAGCCTTCGGCACAGTCGAAGTCGAACGGCTTCATTGCCGACAGCCACCTGAATTTCCTGTTCCGCAACTATGCGGACACGCTCGACAACAAGGGCGGGCCGCACCGTCACGCGTGGGTCCAGGGCGCGATGGCGAACTTCGAGTCGGGCTACACGACCGGCCTGATCGGCATCGGCTTCGACGCGTCGCTGTATGCGGCGCTGAAGCTCGACGGCGGTGCCGGCGCGGGCAGCATGGTGCACATCGCGAAGGGCGGCGGCGGTTCGAACCAGCTCGCATGGGCCTATCCGGGCATCTACGACGTGAAGGCGCGCATCTCGAACACGGTGGTCAAGTACGGGCTGCAGGCCGTCGACAACCCGTTCATGGAACAGCACGACAACCGCGCGCTGCCGCCGACGTTCCTCGGCGCGACGATCGTCAGCAACGAATTCAAGAACGTGATGCTCGAGGCCGGCAGCTTCACGAAGACCGATGCGCGCGGCCACACGACGCTCACCAACCTCACGACGCAATACGGCGGCACGCGCATCAATCGCCTGACCTACGTCGGCGGCACGTGGGACTATTCGCCGGACGGCGAAGTCGCGCTGTACGCCAACCAGGCCGACGACGTGTGGCACCAGTACTACGCGTCGGTGAAGCACAGCATCGGCGATACGAAGTCGATCAAGTGGACCGGCTTTGGTAACGTTTACTCGACGCACGACACGGGCGACGCGCTGCAGGGCAAGATCAACAACAACGCGTACAGCCTGTCGGTGGCTGCGCAGCACGGCCCGCACGAACTGCTGCTCGGTTATCAGCAGGTGCTCGGCGACCAGTTCTTCGACTACCTGAACGAAACGAACGGCATCTTCCTGACCAACTCGATGGACGTCGACTACAACGCGCCGCACGAAAAGTCGCTGCAGCTGCGTTACACGTTCTACGGCAAGGAAGCGGGCCTGCCGGGCTTCAAGGCGATGGTCTGGGGCGTGACGGGCTGGGGCGCGGACGGCAGCGCAGGGGCTGCGAACGATCCGAGCAAGTCGAGCATCTACTGGAGCAACGGCGCGCCGGTGCAGGGCCGTCACCACGAGTTCGGCTTCATCCCGTCGTACACGTTCCAGAGCGGCAAGCTGAAGGACACGAAGGTCACGTTCATCGCGATGTGGCACACCGGTTCCACGCACACCGCGGACGCGACCAACAAGGAGTACCGCCTGGTCGTGAACGTGCCGCTGCACGCGTTCTGATCGAAGGGGGGACGCAACGTCCCCTTCAGTCGTTTTCGTCTCGCGCGGCCGGCCTGCGACCCGTTCGATCAGGCCGGCTTGTGCAACCCCGCCACCGGATCGTTCGCGGCGGGCATGTCCTCCACCAGCGACGTGAGCTGGCGGCCCGTGTCGCGCCAGGCGTCGAGGCCGCCGCGCAGCGGCAGCGCATCGGTGAAGCCTGCGTCGAGCAGGCGCTTGGCCATCAGCGCGGCCGTCACTTCGTTCGGGCACGAGCAATACACGACGAACTTCTGTGAGAACGGATAGCGCGCGACGATGTCCTCGATGTGCCGTTCGTCCGCGAACTGCGCGCCGGGAATCGTGAACGGGTCGAGCTTGCGGTGTTCGGGCGAACGCACGTCGAGCACCACCGGCGCGGCCGCATCGCGCAGCAGTTCTTCGAGCTCGTCGACGCCGATCCGCGCAGTCGCGAGCTGGCGGATCAGCGCGCGGCGGCGCATCCAGCGCACGGCCGCGTAGACGGCCAGCAGTGCGACGATCACCAGCAGTACCGCGCGGCCGAGCCGGCTCGCGCCGGCGAACAGCCAGTCGATCTGCCGATAGAACACGAGCCCCGCGAGGAGGCCGACGATCGTCCACAGCGCGGCGCCGAGCGCGTCGTAGCCGGCGAACGTGCGATAGCGCGTGCCGAGTGCGCCGGCCATCGGCACCGACACGAGCGACAGCCCGGGAATGAAGCGGGCGACCGCGAGCACGCGCACGCCGTAGCGGCCGAAGAATCGTTCGGTCTTCTTCACGCAGGTGTCGCGCGACAGCGACAGCCGGCAGATCGTCTTCAGCGTCGTGCCGCCGTAGCGCCGCCCGGCGACGTACCACACGGTGTCGCCGATCAGCGCGCCGAGCACCGACAGCGCCAGCACCGTCAGGAGCTGCGAGCCGATCATCGCCGGATTCATCGCGGCCATCGCGCCGAACAGCACGAGCGTCGGCATCGCCGGTACGGGCAGGCCGATGGCCGCCGCGAGCACGTTGGCGAAGACGAGAAGCGGCCCGTATTGGGCGACGAGGTCACGGAGCATGACGGCTGGCCGAAAAGGAAGCGCGTGTGGAAGGTACGAAGATGGGCCGATTATCGGCCATTTTCAAGCGGACGGCGGGGAATGACGCAAAGCGCCTGACGGCGGCAGGGTGATGCGGGCGGATCGGTGAGCCGGTGCGTTGTGCGCGGCTCACCGGTCGACATCACGAAGGGGTAGGGGTGCGGACGAGCGAGGCGGCGCCGTGGTTTTCGCCAGGCAGTTCGGCGCCATGCGAGCGGATCGCCGCGATCAGCTCGGCCGGCGTGATCTCGTAGCGAACCTCGCGGTGAATGCCGGGCTTGCGCTCGTCGATGTCGATCAGCAGCACGCTCTTGCCGTCGTCGGTCGATTCGAGCCGGAGCGAGCGCAGTTCGCGGCCGTCGGCCGGGTCATGTTCGGTGAGCAGGGTCATTGCCCCGGATGAGCCGGTAGTGCGCATCGAACCTATCCTCGTATCGTGTGTGCCAGGTTGGCGAAGATGTCGTTGTTGAATGCAGCTTGACGAAGTTTAACGCGAATGGGCCACAACACGGAGCATTTTCGTGGTCCCTGAATGAGGGCTGCACCGGCCATCCTTCTGATGTTTGAGCCGCGCCGGGCGGGCGTTTTGGCCGGATCGGACCGATCCGCGCCCGGCGCCCGGCCGGTGCGCGGCCGGGAGGCGCGGGTGCCGTCAGAAGCGGTCGGCGAGGCCCATCGCCGGGTCGCTGACCGAGTGGCGGCCCGTTTCGACGCGGCCGGCCACGCGGCGGGAGAAGCTGGCGTCGCTGTCGGTTTCATCGACAACCCGGCGGCGATCGCACTGTACGAAAAGCACGGCTTCCGGATAGAAGGCGAGGCGCCGGACTATGCGCTGCGCGACGGTGCGTATGCATCGGTGTTTCAGATGGCGCGGATCAAGGGGCGGCAGTGATGGACGCGTGCTGAAGCGCGTGCGGGCCGGCGCGTCGTTGCATCGGCCGCGGCATGTGCATGTATTGGCCATGCCGTGCGCCTTGTCGTGCCTGCCTCCGTGTACCCGATCGCGTGCAGCGACCGACGGCAGTCAATGCAGCGCCGCATGCAGCGCAGTGGGTGGTCGCGTCGACCGCCCAGGCGCGCACGTCGGCGACGCCACACTTCATATCCATTCGAGAATTCATTCGTTTTCAACCGGCCGCGCGAATCGTATCGTCGAATGATTTGCCGGTCGCTGTGGTCGCCGCAGTTGGTACTGCTGCGCGGTGTGCGCATGCAGCGGCTGGTCGGGGCCTTTCGCGTCGATGCCTGCGTGATCCCTACGCGATGCCCACGGCCGATGCCGGCATGCGTGGTGCCATCCGTCGATGCCCTTCGTTGTTGCATCGCTTCGTCGTGTTTTCGCTTCGCCGTTTCGTGCGCATGGGCCGGCCGTCGCAGCGTACCGGTTCCGCCGTCGCGCGACGCCGCTATCCGCAACCGTCTCTTTCAACGGAACCCGCCTTGATGAAAACCGTCCTCCGTAACCTGACTGCAGCCTGCCTGTTCGCCGCCGCGGGTGCGGCGTTTGCCACCAACGCGCCGCAGGGCGCTCCCGTATCGGGCCCGTCGAGCGGCGGCGCGCATCTGCCGCCCGGCATCGCTTGGCAGCAGGGCGACGTCGATGCCGCGTTCGCGCTCGCGAAGCGCACCGGCAAGCCGCTGCTGCTGTACTGGGGTGCCGTATGGTGCCCGTCGTGCAACCAGGTGAAGTCGACGATCTTCAGCCAGCAGGCATTCAAGGCTCGCTCGTCGTTCTTCGTGCCCGTGTATCTCGACGGCGATACCGAAAGCGCGCAGAAGCTCGGCGAGCGCTTCAAGGTGCACGGCTATCCGACGATGATCCTGTTCCGTCCGGACGGCACCGAAGTGACGCGGCTGCCGGGCGAGGCCGATCTCGAGCGCTACATGCAGGCGCTGTCGCTCGGGATGACGGCCGCGCATCCGGTGCGGCAGACGCTCTCGACCGCGCTGAACAACGGCGCGGCGCTGACGCCGGCCGAATGGCATCTGCTGGCCGACTATTCCTGGGACACCGACGGCGCGCTGCCGGTGCCGGCCGATCGTGTCGCGTTGACGCTGCAGACGCTGTCGCAACGTGCGCGTGCCGCCGGCGCGAAGGCGGACGCCGCGCGCTTCGCGCTGAAGTCGGCGGTGGTGGCGGCATCGGACGATCCCGCACAGGCCGGCGCGCTCGACAAGGCGGCGCTCGCCGACGCGCTGCGCGCGGTGCTGCGCGAACCGGCGCTGGCGCGGGCGGATTCGGACGTGCTGGTCGCGGCGCCCGCGCGCGTGGTCGCATACCTCGGCGGCGACGCCGCGCAGCGCACGACGCTGCGCGACGCGTACGACACGGCGCTCGCGCGCCTGTCGACCGATTCGACGCTGTCGTCGATCGACCGGCTGATGGCGCTGCACGGCCGCGTGCTGCTCGCGCGCAACGACGCGCACGCCGGCGCGCCGCTCGCCGCGCCGGCGCTGGTCGATACCGCGCGCAAGCAGATTGCCGCATCGGTGCAGGGCGCCGCGAACGCGTACGAGCGGCAGGCGCTCGTCAGCGAAGCGGCGGACACGCTGACCGACGCTGGGCTGTACGACGAATCCGACGTCTTGCTGAAGGCCGAGTTGCCGCGTTCGGCGACGCCGTACTACTTCATGTCGGGGTTGGCCGCGAATGCGAAGGCGCGCGGCGACAAGGCCGCGGCGCTCGACTGGTACCGCAAGGCGTACGACTCGGCGAGCGGACCGGCGACCAAGCTGCGCTGGGGCGCGACCTATTTCGCGAATGCGGTCGCGCTGGCGCCGGACGATTCGGCGCGGATAGAAGCGATCGCCGCGAGCGTGCTCGCGCAGGCCGGCAAGACCAAGGATGCGTTTTATGGGGCGAACCTGCGTGCGCTGACCAAGGTCGTCACGCAGCTGAATCGCTGGCGCGGCGGCGGCGCGCACGATGCGTCGGTCAGATCGGTCGTGAAGCAGTTCGACGGAGTGTGCGCGAAGCTGCCGGCGGGCGACCCGCAGGCAGCGGCATGCGCGAAACTGATCGAGCCGGTGAAGGCGTGACGGCTCGCGACGGAGCGGTCGGGCGGGACGGCCGCGTCGTTGCGGCGATTACCGGGCCGACTCCGGTGATGCACCGCGGTCGTTGCCATATCCGGCACCTTGCTGGCGGGCGATCTTCGCTTCGGCGGAAACGATGCTGGCCGGATAGAACCAGTCGCTCGGCTGGAAGCCGGCCTGCTTGAGCGCCTTCACTTCGGCGCGGACCTGCGCGCGCGTGAGCGGCGGGTTCGACTGCGCTTGCGCGGCGAGCGGGGCGGATATAGCCAGGGCAACGGCAACTGCGTGAATCAGGCGCTTCATGATCGTGACCTCCATGTTTCCAGCTGGGCGGCCGGACTTCGTTTGACGAAGCGGCGGCGGTTGAAAGCAGTGTAGGCCCGACCACGCGCGGGAAAAATGCGATCGCTCCCAACGCAGTGTTCTGCTGCCGGAAACAATGAACGGTGGAGCGGACGGCCCGGATGGCGGCACGTGACGGGCGACAGGCCGTCCGGTCTGCACCGCAATGTGGCGTCGAGCGATTCCGGTCGGTCGGGGACGAAGTGTCGGATGGGAATCCCGGCGATCCGTGCTGGTTTGCAAGCGGAGGTATCGGGAAGATGCGGCGCGTCGCGACAAGCATCGCGCCGTGGTGCCGCTGCGGCAATGCCGGACCGGTCGAACAGCCGGGAACACGCGGAGGGAGGAAGGCGCGCCGGCCGCGTCGATGCGGCCGGCAGGGTTGGGCGGCGCTCGGAACGCCGCCCGATGCGGGCGCTTACACGAGGCCCGTCGTGTAGTACACGGCGATCACGAAGAACACCGCGAGCGTCTTGATCACGGTGACCGCGAAGATGTCGCGATACGACTCGCGGTGCGTGAGGCCCGTGACCGCGAGCAGCGTGATGACGGCGCCGTTGTGCGGCAGCGTGTCCATGCCGCCGCTGGCCATCGCGACGACCCGGTGCAGCACCTCCATCGGAATGTTGGCGGCCTGCGCGCCCTTGATGAACAGGTCCGACATCGCGGCGAGCGCGATGCTCATGCCGCCCGACGCCGACCCGGTGATGCCTGCGAGCGAGCTGACCGACACGGCCGCGTTCACGAGCGGGTTCGGAATGCTCTTCAGCGCGTCGCTGACGACGAGGAAGCCCGGCAGCGCGGCGATCACGCCACCGAAACCGTATTCCGACGCGGTATTCATCGCGGCGAGCAGCGCCCCGCCGACGGCGGCCTTCGAACCGGCCGCGAAGCGGTCGCTGACGCGCTTGAACGCGGTCAGGACGACCAGCACGATGCCGAGCAGCAGCGCAGCCTCGACCGACCAGATCGCGACGACGGTCTTGATCGACGTCGTGACCGGCGTGTGCACGCCGGGCAGCACGTCCGGCGCGACCGTGTACGACGCTGCGCCGTACCACTGCGGAATCAGCTTCGTGAACGTGAAGTTCGACGCGCCGACGAGGAGCAGCGGCAGGATCGCCAGCGCCGGATTCGGCAGTGCCGTCGCTTCGACGCGCTCCGGCTCGTTGACGAGCGACGTGCCGTAGCCTTCGCCCTTCGCCATCGCCGAACGGCGGCGCCATTCCAGGTACGCGAGGCCGACGACGATGATGAACAGCGAGCCGATCGTGCCGAGTGCGGGTGCGGCCCAGGCGGTCGTCTTGAAGAACGTGGTCGGGATGATGTTCTGGATCTGCGGCGTGCCGGGCAGCGAATCCATCGTGAACGAGAACGCGCCGAGCGCGATCGCGCCGGGCATCAGCCGCTTCGGAATGTTGCTCTGGCGATAGAGCTCGGCCGCGAACGGGTACACCGCGAACACCACGACGAACAGCGACACGCCGCCATAGGTGAGCAGCGCGCACACCGCGACGATCACCGCATTCGCGCGCGAGCGGCCGATGTAGCGGATCGCGGCGTGCACGATCGACTCGGAGAACCCGGACAGTTCGATCACCTTGCCGAACACGGCGCCGAGCATGAATACCGGGAAATACAGTTTGACGAAGCCGACCATCTTCTCCATGAAGATGCCGGAGAAGACCGGTGCGACGGCGGCGGGTTCGATCAGCAGGACTGCGCCGAGCGCGGCGATCGGCGCGAACAGGATCACGCTGTAGCCGCGATACGCGGCGAACATCAGGAACGCCAGCGCGGCGAGGACGATCACGAAAGACAAGGGAGTCTCCTAATAGCTTGGAATGGCTTTGGTTGTTGTTCGATCGCGGAGCGCGCCGCGGACCGGCCCAGGTTCTTGCAGATTTCGTGCCATCGGCCGCATTGCGCCGCCGGACATGGGTCCGGGGCAGGCCGGCGGGCCCGCGCCGGCCAATGTCTGAAGATTCTACATAAATCGTCTCCATCCGGAGACGCTTTGGCCGTCGGGATAGCCCATCGAATCGGGCAGGGCTTTCCCGGACAAGGCATTCCGGCGTGTCTCCAAAATGAGATACTGCGTCCCGTTCCGGAGACATCCGGCCAAGCATATGCGGAGACGACGACACGATGATGAACGACTGGGCGCGCCTGCCCGTCAATTACGGCGACGTGCTGCTGCGCGCCGCCGAGTCGCTGTTTCGGACCTTCGAGGATTCGAGTGCGGGCACGGTGGTCGTCGATCGCGACGCGCGCGTCGTGTGGATGAACGAGCGTTATGCGGCGCGCTTCGGGTTCGCCGATCCGCAGCAGGCGGTCGGCCTCGACTGCGAGGCGGTGATTCCGAACAGCCTGATGCGCGAGGTCGTGTCGACCGGACAGCCGATCCTGCTCGACATCATGGAGACGGGCCGCGAGCCGCTCGTCGTCACGCGCCTGCCGTTGAAGAACGAGGCGGGCGAGACGGTCGGCGCGATCGGCTTCGCGCTGTTCGACCAGTTGAAGACGCTCACGCCGATCTTTTCCCGTTACGCGCAGCTTCAGCAGCAACTGATCGCGACGCAGCGTTCGCTCGCGCAGGCGCGCCGCGCGAAATACACGTTCGCGAGCTTCGTCGGCACGAGCGCCGCAAGCCTCGAAACCAAGCGGCAGGCGCGGCGCGCGGCACAGGTCGATTCGCCGGTGCTGCTGCTCGGCGAGACGGGGACCGGCAAGGAACTGCTCGCGCATGCGATCCACGCGGCGTCGGCGCGCGCGCTCCAGCCGCTCGTGACCGTCAACGTCGCGGCGATTCCCGACACGCTGCTCGAAACCGAATTCTTCGGCGCGGCGCCGGGCGCGTATACCGGCGCCGACCGCAAGGGACGCGTCGGCAAGTTCGAACTGGCCGATCGCGGCACGCTGTTTCTCGACGAGATCGGCGACATGCCGTTGCCGCTGCAGGGCAAGCTGCTGCGTGTGCTGCAGGACAAGGAGTTCGAACCGGTCGGCTCGAACCGGATCGTGCGCGCCGACGTGCGGATCATCGCCGCGACGTCGGCCGACCTGCCCGCGCTGGTCGAGGCCGGCCGCTTTCGCGCGGATCTCTATTACCGGCTCAACGTGCTGACGATTCACGCGCCGCCCTTGCGCGAGCGCGCGTCCGACATCGCGGCGCTCGTCTATGCGACGCTCGAGGAACTCGCCGCGCAGCACGGCCGTGCCGCGCACTGCGAACTGACCGACGATGCGCTGCGGATGCTGTGCGCGTACCCGTGGCCCGGCAATGTGCGCGAGTTGCGCAACACGCTCGAGCGCGCGCTGATGCTGTCGGATCGCTCGGTGATCGATGCGGGTGCGCTCGCGCCGTTTCTCGGGCCAGTGCGCGTGGCGCCGGACAGCGTGCCGGCGGGCACGCGGGCTGTTCCGTTGCCGCTCGGCCGAGACGCGGGCGACGCATCGGGTGCCGTTGGCGTGCCGGTCGTTTCGTATGCCGATGCATTGGCCGCGTGGGAGCGCCAGTTCCTGATCGACGCGCTCGCGGCCTGCGACGGGAAGGTCGTGGAAGCGGCCGCCCGCATCGGCATTGGCCGGGCGACGCTCTACAAGAAACTCGCGGCGCTCGGGATCGAGCGGTAGCAAGCGGTGGCCGATGCGCCCGGACATGACGAACGGCACCGGTGATGTGCCTGACAGGAGACAACGATGAAGCGAATCGGCATGGCCGGATGGCTGGCCATACTGGCGGCGACGTCCTCGTTCGCTCAGTCGGGCGACGAGGATTCGCCTGCGGTGCGGCGCAACTGGTACAACGATCCGTTCGTCGCGTTGTCGCGGGGCTTCGCGGAATGCCCGCTGCCGCTCGGCCCGTGGATGACGCGTGCCGAGATGACGGACGACGCGCATTACCGCGCCGAGCGCGGGACCACCTGCTGGCTCGCTCACCGCTGCACGAAACCGAATTCCTATATGTATGACGCGCCGATCGCCGAGGCGGCGAAAGCGCATTTCGCGGGCACCGATCGTCTGCAGGGCACGAGCCTGTGGATCACCGTGCAGCGGCGCTTCATCTATGTCGAAGGGTGCGCCGATCCGGCATTCGATCGGGAGGCGCTGGCGCGCGAACTCGGCGCGCTCCCCGACGTCGAGCAGGTGTTCGTTCGCATCACCGACGATCCGCACCGGGCCGTGCCGTACAAGACGCGGGGACGCCCGGACCGGACGCCGGACCGAGCGCGGGACTGAACGTGTGACGACGGTGCGTGGCATACTCGCGGCATTCAAAAATCGGTTGACGGAAAGAACAATGAATCACATGCTTGCGTCGGTCTGTCGGTGGCCTCGAACGCATTGGCGTCGGGCCGGATTGTTGGCCCTGGTTGCGGGGCTCGGCGGCTGCGGCGGTGGGGCGCCGCTGTTCACTTCTGACGGGCGCCCGACTACGCAGGTGCAGTGCACCGGCAGCGACTGGAGCAATTGCACGGACAATGCCCGCGCCATCTGCAATGGGGAATACGACGTCCTCCAGCAATCGACCGATGACGCCGTGCGAAATCTTCTCTTCGCATGCAAGAGGAAAAGCGGCTATTGATCCCGATATGCCTGGATAAGGAGACCATAATCGGGTGAAGCGCTTTTCCATTCGCTTGGAGTCGGCTATTTTTCATGAATAACACTCACGGAGTCCCATCCAATATGGCGACCTACAGGCAACTGACAGCGCAGCTCGAAAGACTTCAGCAAAAGATCGACAAGGAACGCGAAAAGGCGATTGCCGATGCGATTGCCGCCATTCGGGCGAAAATCGAGGAGTTCGACATTACCGCGGAAGAGCTCGGTTTCCGGCCGATCGGCACTGCTGCCACCGCGAAACCGAAGCGTCCGTTGCCGCCGAAGTACCTGAATCCGAAGACGGGCGAAACGTGGAGTGGCCGCGGGCGTGCGCCGGCATGGCTCGGCAAGAACCGCGCGCGTTTCCTGATCAAGGACTGACTCCCGAAAATCCTCACCTTTCGTGCGCTGACTGACGGTGCGAACGGCCATGCGGCCGTCGCACCGTTTTGTTTTTGGGTGGCGACAGCACGACTTGAAACCGCGAATTGAACGCCAATGCCGCGCGATTGACGGATTCCGTTTTGCGAATTCACCGCGATTCGACCGGATATCGCCGCGAATTCCGGTAAACAACCCCGCAATTACGCGGCATGCGCGCATTGGTGTTGTCGATCGCCGCGGTGCTGATGTGTCGCCGATTGCCTTCACCTCTCGCGCATTGGCGCATTGCGCCGTGCAATTCCCGAACTTGCTCACCATGGTTCCTGTAAATCCTCACCTTTGAAGTGACGGCCGAATGACCGCATCGTGTCGCCTTCGCCCATTCCGTCGTGCGAAGGCGTCGGCGACCGGCCCATGTTGCGGGCATTGATGCGCGTCGCACAGTCGGCCGTTCGGCATATAGGCAGCCGCATCGGGTTCGCCTATGCTTGGAGTTCGCGTCGACCGGTGCACGGCCATCCGTGCCCGTGTGCCGGTCGGGTCGTCTTTCGTTACCGTATGGAGCCGATGTGACCGTCCGCCATCTCGATGCCTTGTTCCAGCCCAGGTCCGTCGCGGTCGTCGGTGCATCGTCGCGCGCGGGCAGTATCGGCGCGATGGTGTGGGCGCGCGTGCTCGACGGCGCGTTCGAGGGGCCCGTGTGGCCCGTCAATCCGAAGCATCGCGAGCTGAACGGGCACTCGGTCGTGGCCGACGTCGACCGGCTGCCCGCGCCGCCGTCGGTCGCCGTGATCTGCACGCCGCCTGTCACGTGGGCCGGCATCGTGCGCAAGCTCGGCGAGATCGGCACGCGCGTCGCGGTGATCGTCGGCGAGGCGCGCACCGACGCCGATCGCGCCGCGCTCGATCGCACGCTCAAGGCCGCGAAGCCGTTCGTGCTCCGAATCGTCGGGCCCGGCAGTCTCGGCGTGCTGTCGCCCGCGCGGCATGCGCATTTCGGCGCGCCGGCCTATACGGCACGATCGGGCGGCGTCGCGTGGGTGTCGCAATCGAACGCGCTGACGAACGCGGTACTCGGCTGGGCCGATGCGCGAGGCCTCGGTTTTTCGCATGTCGTCGCGCTGGGCCGTGAAGCCGACGTCGACGCGGGCGACGTGCTCGACTACCTCGCCAGCGATCCCGGCACGCGCGCGATCCTGCTGGAACTCGACACCGTGTGCGCCGCGCGCAAGTTCATGTCGGCTGCGCGGGCAGCGGCGCGCAACAAGCCGGTGCTCGCGCTGCGCACCGGGCGCGCCGATCCCGGCGACGCGCTTTACACGGCGGCGTTCCAGCGCGCGGGGTTGGTGCGTGTCGATGCGCTCGACGATCTGCTCGACGAGATCGAGACGCTCGGCGTCGGGCGCGTCACCGCGCGTGGCGCGGCGACGCTCGTGACGAGCGACGCAGGCGTCGCGAAACTCGCGGTCGATGCGGTCGCGGAGGTGCGCGACGTGCTGGCCGACTGGCCCGCGGCGGCCACGTCGGCGGTCGCGGCCGCGCTGCCGCATCTGGCCGCGCCCGGCAATCCGCTGACGCTCGGCGACGATGCGCGTCCCGAACATTTCGGCGCCGCCATCAAGGCGCTCGCGCCGTTTCCGCAAACGGGCACGCTGTTCGTCGTGCATTCGACGTCTCACAGCGCGCCGGCCGACGCGGTCGCGCGCACGCTGATCGAATCGCGGCAGTACGCGTACCGCGGCATCCTCGCGTGTTTCTTCGGTGCGGTCGACGCGGCGACGCGCGACGCGCTGCACGCGAACGGCATTCCCGTGCACACCACGCCGCAGCGGCTTGCGCGCGCGTACGCACGGCTCGTCGACTACAACCTCGGGCGGCAGTTGCTGATGCAGACGCCCGAGGGCACGCCGCCGCAGCCGGCCGAGTGCGTTGCGTCCGCGCAGGCCGAGGCGCGACGGATGGTCGAGGCCGGCGAGCATGAACTGGCCGGCGAAGCGGCGTTGCATTGGCTCTCCCACTTCGGCCTGCACGGCGAGCCGGCCGATTCACCGGCCGACGAATCGGCCGGCGCCAGAATCGTCGACGTCACGGTCGACATGTACGACGATTCGAACTTCGGCCCGGTGTTCCGTTATGCCGTGCCGCCGGCGGATGGCGTATCGGCGCCGTTCGTCGTGTACGGGCTGCCGCCGTTGAATACGGTGCTCGCCCGCGCGGTGATGGAGCGTTCGCCATATGCGCGCCGCACGCCCGTCGAACCCACGCTCGATGCGCTGACGGCACTGTCGCAAGTCGTTTGCGACGTGCTCGAAGTCGTCGCGATGTCAGTCACGCTGCGCGTGCTGTCCGATCGGGCATACGTGGTCGCGCCGCGCATCACGGTGGCGGCCGGGCGCAGCCGGCTCGCGATCATGCCGTATCCGCGCCATCTCGAGCAGACGCTCGAATGGCGCGGCGAGACCGTGACGATCCGTCCGATCCGTCCGGAAGACGAGGAAGCACACAACGAACTGCTCGGCGCGATGACGCCGGACGATCTGCGGATGCGGTTCTTCGGCGCGGTGCGCAGCTTCGATCATTCGCAAGTCGCGCGCATGACGCAGATCGACTACGACCGCGAGATGGCCTTCATCGTGTCGTTCACCGACGTGTCGGGCCGGTCGCACACGCTCGCGGTGGCGCGTGCGGTTACCGATCCCGACAACGAGACGGCGGAGTTCGCGATCGCCGTGCGGCCCGATCAGAAGGGCAAGGGGCTCGGGCGGCTGATGATGACCCGCATCATCGACTATGCGCGATCGCGCGGCACCGGATGGATGATCGGCGAGGCGCTGCGCGAGAACACCGCGATGATCTCGCTGGCGAAGGCGTGCGGCTTCGCCGTGTCGACGACGGAGGAACCCGGCGTGGTGGGGTTCAGGATGAAGCTGCAACCGTAATCGCGTGGGTGAGCATGCTCGCACGTCCGGCGGCATCGTGCAGAGTCGGTACGGCATGCATGATGTCGATGGTGTACAGGCACTGCCGAGCGAATTCGTCGACGTTCGGCATGCCGATCGTTCGACTGGTTCGCTCGATTGCGCGGATCGGTACGACAGTCGCTCGGTGACCGGCGGGAAACGGCGAACGCGTCGAGTCACGGCATCCGCGGCGGGCGCGTTGCTTGTGCCGATGACCTCCGCGTATCACCGGTTCCGGGGTGTCATGGTCGAGCGCATGAACGCCGGCATTTCGCATGCGCAGGATCGGAAACAGAGCAAAGGTGAGACTTTTCGGGAGCCACGAGTGAGCTTTTCCGGGAGCTGTCGAGTGAGCCGATACGGGAGCGCTCGGTGAGCCTTTCCGGGGATCTGCCGGTGAGCCCTTGCGGGAAGCCCTGGTGAGCCTTTCCGGGAGGGCCCGGTGAGCATCTCCGGGAGGCGTCGGTGAGAACGTTCGGGAAGGGGTTGGTGAGCATCTCCGGGGGCTTCAGGTGAGCTTTTCCGGGATGTCTGGGTGAGCGTTTACGGGACGCTTCGGTGAGACTTTTCGGGAGCTTGCGAACGCAGTGCTCCGGCTGGCGCGGCGCCGGCTGTTGCCGGCGTCCGCACCGGTGCGGGCACGCATGAACCGTGCCCGCGGCAGCGTTTATGCAGCGAGTTTCGATGCCGCGTCGTTCACCTGCTCACGCGAAATCGCGAGTTCTTCGAGGTGCGCGTCGGCATAGATGCCGCCGGTTTCGCGCTCGAGGCGGGCGATCGTCAGCGCGCAACGCGCGATGTCCTTCGGCATCGCGATGAAGCGCTTGACCGATTCGCCGGACGTGAATGCATCGAACAGCGCGCTGCGCACGTCGTCCGGAAGCGTCTTGGTCCATTGGTACGGCTTGCCGTTGAACGTGATCGACGGCGGCAGCGTGCGTTCCTTCTTGGTGGCCGTGATGAGGCCGTAGGTACGTGCGGCGTCGCCGATCTGCTCGGGCGAAAAGAGTTCGTCGGGCGTGATGTCGAACTGCTCGATGTAGTTTTCGATCGCCCGCATCGCTGCGGCGCGATCGTCGCGCTTCTTCTGCGCGCGCGCGACGATGTCGCGCAGCTCGTCCGCTTCCTCGGACGTGATCGTGAAGCTCGCCTGCTTCTGCTGAAGTTCGGAGAAACGCTGGAATTCTTGATCGTTCAGAAGTTTGGCCATGACATCCATCGGATACGACGGCCGCGACAGCCGGCCGCCGTAGTTTTTGAGAGGGCCGCTATTCTAGCGTAGCGCGGCGTCCGCGCATCCGGAAACGGTCTGCGGAATGCCGGTACGAACGCCTGCGCGACCGGCGCACATCGCATACCGCGTGGGCGGCGTCGCACCGGCCTGCCCGACCCGCTGACCGAACGACCGCCCGCCGCGCCCGCCCGCTCGCCCGACCAATTTCAACCCGGTCGCCCGCTCGACAACAATCAGCAAGTCTCCGCGCGGCACATCGACAACTGGCCTGCCGTATCGCGCAGTCTTGCGACGACCACCTCCACGGACGGCGCCATGTGCGCGTCGATCCGGCGCATGTATGGGCAGGTCAGCACCGCGATCGCATGGCCGGCCGGGCCGAGGATCGGCGCGCTCAGGTCGGTGACGCCGTATGCCTGGCGGCTGTCCTGGCGCACGTAGCCGGACTGGCGAATGGACTGGCACGCGTGCGCGAGTTCCTGCTCGTTCATCGGCGTTTCACCCTTGACCTTGCGATGCTCGACCAGCATGTGCGCGCGCTGCTCGGTACCCTGGAACGACAGCATCACGCGTCCCGACGCCGTATCGGCAAGCCCGACGCGCGAGCCGAGCCGCACCGACACGCCCCACGGGCCGGGGCCGTCCACCTGTGCGATCACGAGCAGGTTGCCGCGATCGTAGACGGTCAGATGGCACGACTGTTCGGCCGCATCGGCGAAGCGCTGCATCAGCGGCAAGGCCTCGGCGATCAGCCGGTTCATCGGCGGATGGCGGTGCGCGAGCGCGAACAGTTTCAGGCTGAGCGTGTAACGGTCGCCGCCGCTCGAGCGCATCACGTAGCGGCGCGCGACGAGACGTTCGAGCATCCGGTAGATCTCGCTCGCGTTGCGGCCGAGCTCCTTCGTGATTTCGGTGCGGGTGAGTCCTTCCTTTTGTTCCGACAGGAGTTCGAGAATGTCGAGCCCCTTGTCGAGGGCGGGTGCGCGATAGCGGTCGGCTGCGCCCATCGACGCCCGTGCGTCGCTGCCGGGGAGCGGGTTATTGGTCGTTTGCGTCATGGTAGGAAGTCCGGGAATGACCAATCGGTTGGCGACGCACGCTGGCCGGTTTGCACGCAGATTCGCGAAGCCGCATGCGGATGTGACTGCCGTCCGGACGAGCCTGACAATAAACGTTCAGTGTGCAATGCGGCGTCTTTTTGCCGATCGTTGTCCAGCAAGAACGGATCACGTGCCGTTCCCGATGACAGGGTCGTAAGAAATATTCGACATTCATCTTTCGGTATCGAAGGACCGCGGCATTGGGCGTAAAGCCGGATGGTTCGGCGGCCCCGATGCTGCTGTGCAATCTCCGCAGGCGCACCAATAGTCGGTATCCGTCGCGCGCCATTTCACGGCGGGCCGCCGATGGTACAAAGAGCGGCGGGCCAGCGACGGTGCGGCCGCGCGTGAAGCCGACCGGCACCGGCCGGCACATGGCGCGGATGCCGGGCCGTCGTCGCCGATGCGCAGACCGGCGGCCGCCCGCTCGATGCGCGTCGCACCCGGTGCGGCGCCGCGATCGCTGCGCCTGCGCGAGCCTCGCGTGTCGATTGGCCTGCCGGATTCGGGGGCCGACGCGCGTCATCGACGATCGGCATTCAGTCCGGCGCGTGGCCGTCAGCGGCCGCGTCGGCCGGTATCCTGTCACATTCGACAACAGAGGTTGAGCACGATGAAACTGCTTCGCTATGGCCCGTCGGGCCAGGAAAAGCCCGGTATTCTCGACGCGGACGGCCGGATTCGCGACCTGTCCGCGCACGTGCCGGATCTTGCCGGCGACGCGCTGTCCGACGCCGGTCTCGCGCGCCTGCGCGCGATCGACCCGGCCACGCTGCCGCTCGTCTCCGGCGAGCCGCGCATCGGCGCCTGCGTCGGGCGCGTCGGCAAGTTCATCGGCATTGGTCTCAACTATGCCGATCACGCAGCCGAAGCCGGCATGCCGGTGCCGAAGGAACCCGTGGTGTTCGGCAAGTGGACCAGTTCGATCTGCGGCCCGAACGACGGCATCGACATCCCGAAGGGCTCCGTGAAGACGGACTGGGAAGTCGAACTGGGCGTCGTGATCGGCGCGACGTGCAAGGACGTCGACGAAGCGCGCGCGCTGGATTACGTCGCCGGCTACTGCGTCGTCAACGACGTGTCCGAGCGCGAGTGGCAGATCGAGCGCGGCGGCCAGTGGGACAAGGGCAAGGGCTTCGACACGTTCGGCCCGATCGGCCCGTGGCTCGTCACGCGCGACGAGGTGCCCGATCCGCAGCGCCTCGACCTGTGGCTCGAGATCGACGGCCACCGCTATCAGAACGGCAACACGCGCACGATGGTGTTCACCGTCGCGCAACTGATCGCCTACCTGTCGACCTGCATGACGCTGCAACCGGGCGACGTGATCACGACCGGTACGCCGCCGGGCGTCGGGATGGGCATCAAGCCGTCGCCGGTGTTCCTGAAGGCGGGTCAGACGGTGCGCCTCGGGATCGCGGGGCTCGGCGAGCAGTTACAGAGCACGCGCAACGCGCAGTGAGCGCTCGCGCGGCGCGGGCGAGGCTGGCGGACGTAACCGGCTGGCTATCCGCCAGCGCCGCCGGACCCGTCGCCGGATCGCCGGCGGCGACCGACGCGAGTCGAACGCCGACCCCGGTGCAACAAAGACAAGGGCCCGGTTCCGCATGACGCGGAACCGGGCCCTTGTCGTTCATCCGCGTTGGGACTCGGCGGATCAGACGACGTTGCCCAGCTCGCAATGGGCTTCGAGGCGATACCCGTCGGGATCGATGACGAACGCCGCGTAATAGCCGGGGCCGTAGTGCTCGCGTTTGCCCGGCCCGCCGTTGTCCTGTCCGCCGTGCTGCAGCGCGGCGCGGTAGAACGCATCGACTTCCACCGGCGACGCCGCGCGAAACGACAGGTGCAACCCTGAATCGGGATCGGCGACGACCGGACGTGCCGCGTGCTGCAACCACAGCACCGGTTCGCTGGTGCCGTAGCCGAGGGATCCGTCGTCGCTGTACAGCCGCTTGTAGCCGAGCGCGCCGAGCGTGCTGTCGTAGAACGCGCGGCTGCGGTCGATGTGGGCAACGCCGAACGAAAGGTGATCGATCATCTGTGGCTCCTTGAACTGAAGGGGGGCATCAGTGCAGCAAACCTGTTTATAACCACCAGGCCATCCGCTTGTGACGAAGCGCGCCGAGCATGCTGTCGTGGAATGCGCGGCTGCGGCCGGTGTGGACAACGTCGTGCGAAAAACGATCGATCATCTGTGGCTCCTTGAACTAAAGAGGGGACATCACAGCAGCAAACCGGCTTTTAACCACCATGCTGGTTATGTTAGGAAGCGTCCGGATGCTTGTCAACCGGCATGGTGGTTAGATACGATCGCGTCATGAGCAAAACGCAACCTTCCGTCACGACGGACTGCCTGGTTCCGGCGCCGTCCGAAACGCTGAGCATCGATTTCGCGAACACGCTGTACTGGCGTGGCGCCGACGTGCCGACCGAAACCTTCGGCACGCTGGACGACCTGTTCACGTGGTGCCGCGAGCAGGCTGGCGTGCCGGCCGGCCTGGCCGACGCGTGTCGCGCACGAGCACAAGAGAACGAGAAGGAGGACGCGCCGGCGATGCTGACGCGCGCGCTCGCGCTGCGCGAGGCGTTGTACCGGCTCTTTCACGCGCAGGCCGAGCGGCGCGAGCCGCAAGCCGACGATCTCGCGCTGCTGGGCGGTTTTCTGGCGGAAGCGGCGCCGCGCGTCGCGCTCGCGCGGATCGACGGCGGTTACGCGTGGCGGATCGGGGCAGCGGGCGCGACGCTCGCGGGGCTGCTGAGCCCGGTGCTGTGGTCGGCGACCGATCTGCTGGGCGGCGCGCGCCTCGCGAAGGTCAAGCGCTGCGCGAACGACGCATGCCAGTGGCTGTTCATCGACGACAGCAAGAACGGCAGCCGCCGCTGGTGCTCGATGTCGTCCTGCGGCAATCGCGCGAAGGCGTACCGCCACTATCACAAGGCCGATTGACGGCAGCGCGCGTCCCGGTGCGTCACGCGTCGATCGCGCCCATCCCGCCCGAACCTATTTCGCCGACAGCTTCCGCCACAGCGTCGTCTTGCTGATGCCGAGCATCGCGCACGCGCGATCGCGATCGCCGCCGCACGCATCGAGCACCGCGCGGATCTCGTCGGCTTCCGCGCGACGGCGGCGCGCGTGGAGCGTCTGCGCGTCGGTGGCGTCGGCATCGGCCGCATCGGGCGGCGCCGCGAACAGCTCGGGTGCGATCGCCTGCAGCGCATCGGGCGCGAGTGCCGCGCACGCAGCACCCGGATCGTGCTCGTCGACCTCCTCGGCCAGTTCCACCGCGATCCGCTCGATCACGTTCTGCAGTTCCCGCACGTTGCCGGGCCAGCGGTAGCGCGCGAGCGTCGCCTGCGTCGCGCCGAGCACGCGCATCGCATCGTCGGCCTCGCGCACGCGTTCGGCCAGCCGCGGCTCGCGCCGCGCGGCCTGCACGAGCAGCGTGGCCGCGAGCGCCGGAATGTCGGCGGCGCGCTCGCGCAGCGGCGGCAGGCCGACGTTCAGGATGTTGAGCCGGTAATACAGGTCCGCGCGGAACGTGCCGGCCTCGACGGCCGCGAGCAGCGGCCGGTGCGTCGCGGCGATCACGCGCACGTCGATGCGGATCGGCTCTGTCGAGCCGAGACGGATCACCTCGCGCTCCTGCAGCACGCGCAGCAGCCGGCTTTGCAGCGACGGCGGCATCTCGCCGATCTCGTCGAGAAACAGCGTGCCGCGGTGCGCGGCCTCGAACAGCCCGGTCTTGCCACCGCGCCGCGCGCCGGTGAACGCGCCTTCCTCGTAACCGAACAGCTCGCTCTCGAGCAGCGCCTCCGGAAACGCGCCGCAGTTGATCGCGACGAACGGATAGCTGCGCCGCACCGACAGCGCGTGCAGGCTCTGCGCGATCATTTCCTTGCCGGTGCCGCTTTCGCCGAGCACGAGCACGGTCGCATCGGATTTCGCGTAGCGGCGCACGAGATCGCGCACGCGCGCCATCGGCGCGGACGCGCCGACCACGTCGTCGAGCGTGTAGCGCGCCGCGAACTGCTGCGTGTTCGGCTGCGAACGCAGCGCGCGGTCGAGCCGTTCGACCGCGCGCGATTCCTGGAACGTCAGCACGCTGCCCGACGTGACGCCGCGATCGACGAGCGGCCCGCGATGCACGACGTAGCGCACACCGCGCACGGTCGCGAGCGCGTCGCCGTCCTCGCCGCGCAGCGTGCGCAGTTCCGGGCGCAGGTCGACGAGCGCGCGGCCGACGGCCGCCGCGGGTTCGACCCCGAGCGCCGACGCGAGCCGCTCGTTGATGGCTTCGACGTGGCCGCGCGCGTCGAGCGCGACCACGCCGTCGCGCAGGTGCTGCAGCAGGTTGTCGAGCCGCTGGCGGCGAAACGCCTCGGCGTGCGTCGCGTACGCGACCTCGAGCGCCGTCTCGACCGCCTTGCGCACCGACGCGTGCGAATACAGGAACACCGCGCCCATGCCGGCGCTCGCCGCGAGATCGGTGACGAGGCCGGGGCCGACGATCGTCTCGATGCCGCGGTCGTGCAGGTCGTGCACGCAGGCTTCCGCTTCCTGCGCGGACTGATATGACGCAAACTGCACGTCGAGGCCGTAGGCGGCGACGAAGCGGCGCACTTCGGGCGGCGTCTCGCCGGCGCTGACGAGCGCGATCCGCGACGCGTCGCGCCGCGCGCGCGCGAGCGCCTGCATCACGTCGAAGCCGGTCGGCGACACGACCACGACCGGCACCTGCGCACGCGTTTTCAGGAAGCCGCCGTTCGAGCCGGCCGCGACGATCACGTCGGGGCGCGCGGTGCCGGCCTCCGCGATCGCGCTCAATGCGTCTTCGTACGCGCGCGTGACGATGCGCACGTCGGCGCGTTCGTCGAATTCGCCGGCGATCTCGCGAAACAGGTCGCGCAGGCGGCTGATGCCCATCGCCCAGATGCGCGGACGCACCGTGCGGTCGGCCGGGCCGACGGGCTTGGTCGAGGAGAGGTCCATGGCGACCGATTATGCGCGCGCGATTTCATTTTTGAAACATGAAATTGCTGAAATGAAATCATCGGGCGCTGCCTCGCCCGTGCCGGTTGCTTAAGAATCAGTGGGTTAGCCCCGATTCACGAGCTGGCCCGGTCCTTGCTGTTCATGGTCATTCCTTCAGGAGGCCGTTCATGAGCAACACGCATCTTCAGAGCGCCGGCGCGAAATTCCGCGCGGCAGTCGCGGCCGAACAGCCGCTGCAGGTGGTCGGCGCGATCACCGCGTACGCAGCCAAGATGGCGCAGGCCGTCGGCTTCAAGGCCGTGTACCTGTCGGGCGGCGGCGTCGCCGCGAATTCGCTCGGCATTCCCGATCTCGGCATCAGCACGATGGAAGACGTGCTCATCGACGCGAACCGGATCACCAACGCGACCGACCTGCCGCTGCTCGTCGACATCGATACGGGCTGGGGCGGCGCGTTCAACATCGCGCGCACGGTCCGTTCGTTCATCAAGGCCGGTGTCGCGGCCGTGCACCTCGAGGACCAGGTCGGCCAGAAGCGCTGCGGCCACCGTCCGGGCAAGGAAGTCGTGCCGACCGACGAAATGGTCGATCGCGTGAAGGCCGCGGTCGACGCGCGCACCGACGACCAGTTCGTGATCATGGCCCGCACCGACGCGGCCGCTGCAGAAGGGATCGACGCCGCGATCGAGCGCGCGATCGCCTACGTGGAAGCCGGCGCGGACATGATCTTCCCGGAAGCGATGAAGACGCTCGACGACTATCGCCGCTTCAAGGCCGCGGTGAAGGTGCCGATCCTCGCGAACCTGACCGAGTTCGGCTCGACGCCGCTGTTCACACTCGACGAGCTGCGCGAGGCGAACGTCGACATCGCGCTGTACTGCTGCGGCGCGTATCGCGCGATGAACAAGGCCGCGCTGAATTTCTACGAGACGCTGCGCCGCGACGGCACGCAGAAGGCGGCGGTGCCGACCATGCAGACCCGCGCCGAGCTGTACGACTTCCTCGGCTATCACGCGTACGAGCAGAAGCTCGACGAACTGTTCGCGCAGGGCAAGAAGTAACGCGGCCCGCGCGCCGGGACACGGTTCCCGGAACGCTTTGCATGAAGCCGGGCCGCGCGCACGAGCGCGGCGCCCGGCCGACGTGACACCCCAGATACCCATTGGAGAACGGAAACATGAGCGAGACGAAAGACGCAGCAGCACCGGCCGCCGCAGGCGCATTCAAGCCGAAGAAGTCGGTGGCGCTGTCGGGCGTGACGGCCGGCAACACGGCGCTGTGCACGGTCGGCAAGACCGGCAACGACCTGCACTACCGCGGCTACGACATTCTCGACGTCGCCGAATCGTGCGAATTCGAGGAAATCGCGCACCTGCTCGTGCACGGCACGCTGCCGAACCTGACCGAACTCGCCGCGTACAAGACCAAGCTGCGCGCGCTGCGCGGCCTGCCGAGCGCGCTGAAGGCCGCGCTCGAGCAGATCCCGGCGTCGGCTCATCCGATGGACGTGATGCGCACCGGCGTGTCGGTGCTCGGCACCGTGCTGCCGGAGAAGGACGATCACAACCTGCCGGGCGCGCGCGACATCGCCGACCGCCTGATGGCGTCGCTCGGCTCGATGCTGCTTTACTGGTATCACTTCTCGCACAACGGCAAGCGCATCGAGACGGAAACCGACGACGACTCGATCGGCGGCCACTTCCTGCACCTGCTGCACGGCAAGACGCCGTCGAAGTCGTGGGTCGAGGCGATGCACACGTCGCTGATCCTGTACGCGGAGCACGAATTCAACGCGTCGACGTTCACCGGCCGTGTGATCGCGGGCACGGGCTCGGACATCTATTCGGCGATCACCGGCGCGATCGGCGCGCTGCGCGGTCCGAAGCACGGCGGCGCGAACGAAGTCGCGTACGAAATCCAGAGCCGCTACAGCTCGCCGGACGACGCCGAAGCCGACATCCGCCGCCGCGTCGAGAACAAGGAAGTCGTGATCGGTTTCGGCCACCCGGTCTACACGATCTCCGATCCGCGCAACAAGGTGATCAAGGGCGTCGCGCACAAGCTGTCGAAGGAAGCGGGCGACCTGAAGCTGTACAGCATCGCCGAGCGCCTGGAATCGGTGATGTGGGACGCGAAGAAGATGTTCCCGAACCTCGACTGGTTCAGCGCGGTGTCGTATCACATGATGGGCGTGCCGACCGCGATGTTCACGCCGCTGTTCGTGATCTCGCGCACGTCCGGCTGGAGCGCGCACATCATCGAGCAGCGCGTCGACAACAAGATCATCCGCCCGAGCGCGAACTACACGGGTCCGGAAGACCTGCAGTTCGTGCCGATCGAGAAGCGCTGATCTTCGGCCGCGCGCGCCGGCGCCCGTGATGCGGGCCGCCGGCGCGCGCGCAACGTCTTACCCCGAATTCCGCCCCACATCATGAATACCGCCAACCGCAAACCCCTGCCCGGCACGTCGCTGGACTACTTCGACGCGCGTGCCGCGGTCGAAGCGATCGCTCCCGGCGCATACGACACGCTGCCGTACACGTCGCGCGTGCTCGCCGAAAACCTCGTGCGCCGCTGCGATCCGGCGATCCTCGCCGATTCGCTGAAGCAGATCATCGAGCGCAAGCGCGAACGCGACTTCCCGTGGTTCCCGGCGCGCGTGGTGTGCCACGACATCCTCGGCCAGACGGCGCTCGTCGACCTCGCGGGCCTGCGCGACGCGATCGCCGAGCGCGGCGGCGACCCGGCCAAGGTGAACCCGGTCGTGCCCGTGCAGCTGATCGTCGACCACTCGCTCGCCGTCGAGTGCGGCGGCTTCGATCCGGACGCGTTCGCGAAGAACCGCGCGATCGAGGATCGCCGCAACGAGGATCGCTTCCACTTCATCGAATGGACCAAGCGGTCGTTCGAGAACGTCGACGTGATCCCGCCGGGCAACGGCATCATGCACCAGATCAACCTCGAGAAGATGTCGCCGGTGATCCAGGCGCAGGACGGCGTCGCGTTCCCGGACACCTGCGTCGGCACCGACAGCCACACGCCGCACGTCGACGCGCTCGGCGTGATCGCGATCGGCGTGGGCGGGCTGGAAGCGGAGAACGTGATGCTGGGCCGCGCGTCGTGGATGCGCCTGCCCGACATCGTCGGCGTCGAGCTGACCGGCAAGCGCCAGCCCGGCATCACCGCGACCGACGTGGTGCTCGCGCTGACCGAGTTCCTGCGCAAGGAAAAGGTGGTCGGCGCGTATCTGGAATTCCGTGGCGAAGGCGCCGCGAGCCTCACGCTTGGCGATCGCGCGACGATCTCGAACATGGCGCCCGAATATGGCGCGACGGCCGCGATGTTCTTCATCGACGGCCAGACGACCGACTACCTGCGCCTCACCGGCCGCAGCGACGAGCAGGTGAAGCTGGTCGAGACCTACGCGAAGGCGGCGGGCCTGTGGGCCGATACGCTGAACGATGCGCAGTACGAGCGCACGCTGACGTTCGACCTGTCGAGCGTGGTGCGCAACATGGCCGGCCCGTCGAACCCGCACAAGCGGCTGCCGACGTCCGACCTCGCCGCGCGCGGGATCGCCGGCCAGTGGGAAGAGAAGGCGGGCGAGATGCCTGACGGCGCGGTGATCATCGCCGCGATCACGAGCTGCACGAACACCAGCAACCCGCGCAACGTGATCGCGGCCGCCTTGCTCGCGCGCAACGCGAACGCGCGCGGCCTCACGCGCAAGCCGTGGGTGAAGAGCTCGCTCGCGCCGGGCTCGAAGGCGGTCGAGCTGTATCTGGAAGAAGCGAACCTGCTGCCGGAGCTCGAGAAGCTCGGCTTCGGCATCGTCGCGTTCGCGTGCACGACCTGCAACGGGATGTCGGGCGCGCTCGATCCGAAGATCCAGCAGGAGATCGTCGAGCGCGACCTGTACGCGACGGCCGTGCTGTCGGGCAACCGCAACTTCGACGGCCGTATCCACCCGTATGCGAAGCAGGCGTTCCTCGCGTCGCCGCCGCTCGTCGTCGCGTATGCGATCGCCGGCACGATCCGCTTCGACATCGAGAAGGACGTGCTGGGCCACGACCAGGACGGCAAGCCCGTCACGCTGAAGGACATCTGGCCGACCGACGAGGAGATCGATGCGATCGTCGCATCGAGCGTGAAGCCCGAGCAATTCCGCAAGGTCTACGAACCGATGTTCGCGCGCGCGGCCGATGCGGGCGAGCGCGCGGCGCCGCTGTACGACTGGCGCGCGCAGAGCACGTACATCCGCCGCCCGCCGTATTGGGAAGGCGCGCTGGCCGGCGAGCGCACGCTCAAGGGCATGCGCCCGCTCGCGGTGCTCGGCGACAATATCACGACCGACCACCTGTCGCCATCGAACGCGATCCTCGCGAACAGCGCGGCCGGCGAATACCTCGCGAAGATGGGCCTGCCTGAAGAAGACTTCAACTCGTACGCGACGCACCGGGGAGACCACCTGACCGCGCAGCGCGCGACCTTCGCGAACCCGACGCTGATCAACGAGATGGCGGTCGTCGACGGCGCGGTGAAGAAGGGCTCGCTCGCGCGCGTCGAGCCGGAAGGCAAGGTCATGCGGATGTGGGAAGCGATCGAGACGTACATGAATCGCAAGCAGCCGCTGATCGTGATCGCGGGCGCCGACTACGGCCAGGGCTCGTCGCGCGACTGGGCCGCGAAGGGCGTGCGGCTCGCGGGCGTCGAGGCGATCGTCGCCGAAGGCTTCGAGCGGATCCACCGCACGAACCTGATCGGGATGGGCGTGCTGCCGCTCGAGTTCAAGCCGGGCACGAACCGCACGACGCTCGGCATCGACGGCACCGAGACCTTCGACGTGATCGGCGAGCGTACGCCGCGTGCCGATCTCACGCTGGTGATTCACCGCAAGAACGGCGAGCGCGTCGAGGTGCCGGTGACGTGCCGGCTCGATACGGCCGAGGAAGTGTCGATCTACGACGCGGGCGGCGTGCTGCAGCGTTTCGCGCAGGACTTCCTCGAATCGTCGCAGGCGGCTTGACCGGGTCATACAGGGACAACGCAAACATGGCTCACATTCCTCAAATCAGGATTCCCGCGACCTACATGCGCGGCGGCACCAGCAAGGGCGTGTTCTTCCGGCTGCAGGACCTGCCGGACGCCGCGCAGGCGCCGGGCGCCGCGCGCGACGCGCTGCTCTTGCGCGTGATCGGCAGCCCCGATCCGTACGGCAAGCAGATCGACGGGATGGGCGGCGCGACGTCGTCCACCAGCAAGACGGTGATCGTGTCGAAGAGCACGCGGCCGGGGCATGATGTCGACTACCTGTTCGGGCAGGTCGCGATCGACCGCGCGTTCGTCGACTGGACCGGCAACTGCGGCAACCTGTCGGCGGCGGTCGGCCCGTTCGCGATCAGCGGCGGCCTCGTCGATGCGTCGCGCGTGCCGCGCGACGGCGTCGCGACCGTGCGGATCTGGCAGGCGAACATCGGCAAGACGATCGTCGCGCACGTGCCGATCACAAATGGCGCGGTGCAGGAGACGGGCGATTTCGAGCTGGACGGCGTCACGTTCCCGGCCGCCGAAGTGCAGCTCGAGTTCATGGACCCGGCCGCCGACGAAGAGGGCGCGGGCGGCTCGATGTTCCCGACCGGCAACCTGGTCGACGACCTCGCCGTGCCGGGCATCGGCACGCTGAAGGCGACGATGATCAATGCGGGGATTCCGACCATCTTCGTCGAGGCGGAGGCGATCGGCTATACGGGCACGGAGCTGCAGGACGCGATCAACGGCGACCCGAAGGCGCTCGAGAAGTTCGAGACGATCCGCGCGCACGGCGCGCTGCGCATGGGCCTGATCGACACGCTCGACGAGATCGCGACGCGGCAGCACACGCCGAAGGTCGCGTTCGTCGCGAAGCCGGCCGACTATGTCGCGTCGAGCGGCAAGCGCGTGAATGCGGGCGACGTCGACCTGCTGGTGCGGGCGATGTCGATGGGCAAGCTGCACCACGCGATGATGGGCACGGCGGCGGTCGCGATCGGCACGGCCGCGGCGATTCCCGGCACGCTCGTCAACCTTGCGGCGGGCGGCGGCGAACGCAACGCGGTGCGCTTCGGGCATCCGTCGGGCACGCTGCGCGTCGGCGCAGAAGCGCAGCTCGAGAACGGCGAATGGACCGTCACGAAGGCGATCATGAGCCGCAGCGCGCGCGTGCTGATGGAAGGCTGGGTGCGGGTGCCGGGGGATGCGTTCTGAGCATGCCGCGGTTCGTGCGTGCAACCCTGCAGCGCTGAACCGGACCGATCCCTGCGAAGCGGACCCGCTGCGCAGGGATTTTTTCGTTTGGCGCATGCGTGACGAAGGCAATTCGCTATTCAACGCGTGGGATCGGTGACCGTACCGGTGCGCGGAAGCGCACTCCGGTCGTGATGCACGGATCCGCGCTGGCGTGAGTCATCGCAGATCGATCCCAAAGCGTGGGACCCACGTGAGCACTAAAGCGCTAACGCGGATCGACCGCGAAGCATGGGACCCACGTAAGCGCTAAAGCGCTAACGTGGATCGACCGCGAAGCATGGGATCCACGTAAGCGCTAAAGCGCTAACGTGGATCGACCGCGAAGCATGGGATCCACGTAAGCGCTAAAGCGCTAACGTGGATCGACAGGAGAATCGCATGTCGCTTGATGCGCCGCTTTCCGGCGTCCACATCGTCGAATTCGAAGGCCTCGGCCCCGGCCCGCTCGCGGGCTGGATGCTCGCCGGGATGGGCGCGCGCATCACGCTGATCGCACGTCCGGCCGGCCGCACCAGCGCACCGAACGCGCTGCAGGGCCGCGACGGCGACCTGCTGCGCGAAGGCAAGACGATCGTCGAGCTCGATCTGAAGACGCCGGCGGGCCGCGACGCGGCGCTCGCGCTGATCGCGCAGGCCGACGCGCTGATCGAAGGGCTGCGGCCCGGCGTGATGGAGCGCCTCGGCCTCGGGCCCGACGATTGCGCGCGCCACAACCCGAAGCTCGTGTATGGACGCATGACGGGCTGGGGCCAGGACGGACCGCTCGCGACGGCCGCCGGGCACGACCTGAACTACGTCGCGCTGACGGGGCTGCTGTCGCTGTCGGCACCGCGCGACGGCCGGCCCGGCGTGCCGCCGACCGTCGTCGGCGATGCGGGCGGCGCGCTCGGGCTCGCGTTCGGGATCGTCTGCGCGCTGTTCGACGTGCGCGGCGGCGGCCCGGGGCGCGTGGTCGACGGCGCGATCGTCGACATCGTGTCGATGCTCGGCTCGCTCGCGTTGTGGGCACGCGCGAACGGGCAGCTCGATGGCGCGCAGCCGAGCCTCTTCCACGATGCGCCGTTCTACGACGTGTATCGCTGCGAGGACGGCGAATGCGTGACGATCGGCGCGCTCGAGCCGCCGTTCTATGCGTTGCTGGTCGAGCGGCTCGGGTTGAGCGATGTCGATCCGGCGTCGCAGTACGATCGGGCGCGCTGGCCGGCGCTGAAGGCGCGTTTCGCGGAGGTGTTCGCACAGCAGCCGTCCGCGCACTGGCGCGCGCTGCTCGAAGGGACGGACGCATGCTTTGCGCCGGTGCTGAGCGTGGCCGACGCGCTGGAGCATCCGCACAATGCGGCGCGCGGGATCTATCGAACTGACGAGAACGGGAACGTGCGGGCGCGTGTGGCGCCGCGTTTTTTGCCACTGGCGGGCGATGGGGCCGAGTAGCGCGTCGAACCTCACGGTTCGGGAGCAAACCTGGTGTGGTCCGTAGAGCATTCAGGATGGGGCTAAATTTGGTGCTAAATAAGGTACAATAAAAATTCAATCGAACCAGGAGCGAGCATGCCCCACACCATTCTGGCCAGCGTGACGGCGAGCGTTTCGGAGCTGAAGCGGAACCCGATGGGAACCGTGGCGGCGGGCGAGGGCTTCCCGGTCGCGATCCTGAATCACAACGAACCCGCGTTCTATTGCATCCCGGCGAAGACATGGGAGGCGATGGTCGAACGTCTCGAAGATATTGAAGACAACGCGCTCGCCGATTCACGCGCCAAGGGGAAAGTCGTCAAGGTCAACCTGAATGACCTTTGAGCTCGCCTTTCTCGAACCTGCATTGAAGGAGTGGAAGAAGCTCGATCGCACCGTTCGCGATCAGTTCAAGGCGAGAATTGCCGAACGGCTCGAAAATCCGCGCATTCCTTCGGCGAAACTGCACGGTCATCCGGACCGCTACAAGATCAAGCTACGCAGTGTCGGCTATCGCCTCGTGTACGAAGTGCGCGAGGCGGAGGTTGTGGTGCTGGTGGTCGCTGTGGGGCGTCGCGAGCGCGATGCCGTCTATCTCGCTGCGATGAAACGCTAGCGCGACACGCGTTGCGGCTTCGGCGTTTCGCGGCTTATCTCATCGAGCCGGCCGGCGGCGCCCGTCACGCCGTCTCCTCCCGCGCATCCGGCATCTTGCCGTCTCCGACGCGGTTGATCGTGCCTTGCGCGATCGCGACGAGCCGCTCGTGGTCCCCGTCGATGACGAACACATGACACTGGCAGGTCGCCTGGTGCCGGCCCGCGTAGACGACCTTCGCGCGCGCAACGAGCGTGCCGTTCACGGCCGGCCGCAGGTAGTTGATCTTGTATTCGGCGGTGATGACGCGCGGTCCGAGCACCAGCGCGCCGGCGAACGTCAGCGCGTTGTCGGCGAGATAGCCGATCACGCCGCCGTGCACGAAGCCGTGCTGCTGCCGCAGTTCTTCCCGCACGGGCAGGCACAGCGACACTTCGTTGTCGCCGATATGCATCAGCTCCGTGCCCAGCAGCATGCTGAACGGTTGCGCGCGCAATGCGCCGCGCGCGTGGTCCGTGATGTCCGTCATCGACTTCCCCAATGCGTGTCCGCTTGCGCTGAACTCTAGGAAGGGGGCCGCGGATAAGCAAGGAAATTCGTCCGCATTTCGCGCAGATGCCGGCGCGATGCGACGTGATGATTGCGTCGAACGCGCGCATTGTCCTCGTTTGCCGGCGATTCGACGGGAATGGCGGGCACTGGCCGGGCGCCTCTCGCCGGATGTTCCTAAAGTCCGACGAAGAAATGCCGCTAATGCCGGGGCATTGCTTCATCGTCGGCTCTCCAGGAATCTCCCCCATGTTCGGAAAAATCAAGCTCGCGTCGGGTCTGCTCGGCGTGTTGACCGTGTTTTGCCTCTTTCTGTTCGCGATCGAGGCGCTCGGCTTCTGGGCGCTCGCGTCGACGCGCAGCGGCGTCGACGATCTGTCGAACGTCGCGATCGCGCAGGTCGACGCGGCCAGCCAGGCGACCGAGCGCCTGCTCGACGCCCGCGTGAACCTGTCGCGCGCCGGCACGCGGATGGTGCGCGGCGGCCCGAAGCCCGACGAGATCATCCGTCATGCCAGCGCTTCGCTCGGCGAAGCGGACAAGGCGTTCGCCGCGCTGACGGCCGCACAGGCCGTCGACGCGACGAACCGCGCGCGCGTCGCCGCGCTCGCCGAGCGCTATCGCGCGCTGCGCGGCGCGCTGGGCGAACTCGTGCAGTTCCTCGATGCCGACAACATCCAGGCGTTCCTCGACCAGCCGACCCAAGGCTTCCAGGACGCGTACCTCGCCGAACTGCACCGCTTCGCCGACTACGGCGGCGCGTCGAGCCGCGACGCGCTCGCCACGATCGACAGCGGGATGCAGTGGTTCAAGTGGGTCGGCATCGTGCTGCTCGTGGCGATGCTCGTGGCGAGCGCGGCCATCTACGCGGCCGCGCGGCGCGCGGTGGTCGCGCCGCTGGACGAAGCCGGCCGCCATTTCGAGCGGATCGCGCAGGGCCGGCTCGACGAAGCCGTGCGGGCGGGCGGCGTGTTCGAGATCGACCGGATGCTGCGCGGCCTCGCCGCGATGCAGGCGAGCATCGCGGACACCGTGCGCACCGTGCGTCACGCGTCCGACGCGATCCACCTCGGCGCGGGCGAGATCGCCGGCGGCAACGCGGACCTGTCCGCGCGCACGGGCACGCAGGCTGCGTCGCTCGAGGAAACCGCCGCGAGCATGGAGGAACTGACCGCGACGGTGCGCCAGAACACCGACAGCGCACGTGCGGCCAGCGCGCTGGCCGACGCGGCGCTCGACGCGACGCGCCACGGCGGCGGCGTGGTCGACAGCGTGATCGACCGGATGCGCGGCATCGCCCAGAGCTCCGGGCGGATCGCGGAGATCATTTCGGTGATCGACGGCATCGCCTTCCAGACCAACATCCTCGCGCTGAACGCGGCGGTCGAAGCCGCGCGGGCCGGCGAGCAGGGCCGCGGCTTCGCGGTGGTCGCGGGCGAAGTGCGCTCGCTCGCGCAGCGCAGCGCGCAATCGGCGAAGGAGATCAAGGCGCTGATCGAGGAGTCGGTCGCGCAGATCGACGGCGGCTCGGAACTCGTCGAACGGGCCGGCGACGCGATGCGGACGGTTTCGGCGTCGATCACGCGGGTCGTGCAGACGATGTCGGAGATCACGGCCGCGTCGGTCGAGCAGACCGTCGGCATCGAGCAGGTCAACCAGGCCGTCACGCAGATGGACCAGCTGACGCAGCAGAACGCGGCACTGGTGGAGGAAGTCGCGGCGGCGGCTGCGTCGCTGAACGACCAGACCGCGCACCTGATGCAGGCGGTGTCGGTGTTCGAACTGGGCGACGCGCGCGCGGCTCGCGGGGTTCGCGACGAGCGCGGGTCGCCGTCGCCGGCCGACGCCGGTTACGAAACGGCGGGCAGCGCCGCGTAAGCGGTCGCGAGGTGGTAGGGCGTCGTCGACGGCATGTCGGCGCGCGACACCTGCCCGTCGGCCGTCTTGCACTCGAACCAGCCGCGCGGATGCAGGAAGCGCGCGGCGAAGCGCTCGATCTGCCGCGCGAGCGGCGCGGACGCCGGCGTGCCGCCGTGCGTCGCGAGCGCGCGCAGGTATTCGGTCTGCGCCCAGATCCGCTGCGTGCCGTCGAGGCATGCGCCTCGTGCGTCGACCGCCGCGCACACGGCGCCCGTCTGCGGATCGACCCCGTGCTGCTCGGCGAACGCGAACGCGCGCGCGAGTGCGCCGGGCAGCCCGGTTTGCGCGAGGCGCGCGCCGGCCGCGTCGACCAGATAGAACCACTCGAACTGATGGCCGGGCTCGAAGCGGTTGTCGGCCGCCCCGAGCGGCAGCTCGGCGACGCAGCCGGTCGCGGTATCGACGAACGTGCGTTCGACGGCCTGCGCGGTGCGCGCGAGCGCATCGTCGAACGCCGCGTCGCCGAACGCATCGGCGGCCGCGAGCCACGCTTCGGTCAGGTGCATCAGCGGGTTTTGCAGCGCGCCGCTGCCCGACGACGAGAAATCGGCGTGACGCGCGGCGTCGAGCAGCGCGTCGCCCGGCTGCGGCGCGAAGCGGTCCTGGATCAGCGCGGCGGTGTCCTCGGCGGCCGCGCGTGCCGCGGCGTCGCCCGACGCCGCATGCCACGCGGCACACGCGAACACGACGAACGCGTGCGTATAGAGGTCCTTGGTCGTGTCGAGCGGCGCGCCTTGCGCGTCGACGCTGTAGAACCAGCCGCCGTGGCGCGGGTCGCGGAAGCGGCCGCACAGCGAATCGAACAGCGTGGCCGCGTGCGCGATGTTGCCGGCCTGCGCGAACACGAACAGCTGCCGCGCGCAGGCCATGGCGCGATAACGGGTGACGGGCAGCGGTGCATGGCTGGCCGGGTCGACGGCCTCGAACGGTAGCCGCAGCGTGTGGTCGAACCCTGAACCCTGCCAGATCGGCAAGACGACGTGCGCGAAATGACGGCGCAGCTGGGCGGCCTGGGCGGAAGCGGAGTCGGAAACGGACATGACGGGGTTATGCGCTTGGATCGAAACGTGTCGGCGCGGCCCGGAGGATCGGCGCGGCCGGGGCCAAGGATAAAACATTCCGCGCGGCCGACGCCAAAAAAGGAGAGAAATCGGATGCTCGGCAACCTGGAACTCGTGATGCGGCTGGTTCTCGCGGCTGCGCTCGGCAGCGTCATCGGCATCGAGCGCGAGCGCCTTTCCTGGGCGGCCGGCCTGCGCACGCACATGCTGGTCTGTGTCGGTTCGACGCTCATCATGATCGTATCGGCATTCGGTTTCGCCGATGTGCTGGGCAGCAGCGACCACGTCGTGCTCGATCCGTCGCGGATCGCCGCGCAGGTGGTATCGGGGATCGGTTTTCTCGGCGCGGGCTCGATCCTGCTGCGCGGCGAGATCGTGCGCGGGCTGACGACGGCCGCGAGCCTGTGGTCGGTCGCCGCGATCGGCCTCGCGGTGGGCGGCGGCCTGTACATCGCGGCGATTGCCGCGACGCTCATCATCCTGATCATCCTGGCCGGCATCAAGCCGCTCGAGCGGCGCTACTTCACGGTGCGGCAGCGGCGCCAGCTCGCGCTGACGGTGGTGAGCGGCGCGCTGACGTTCGATTCGCTGCACGCGGCGCTCGGCCCCGACAGCGCGCGCGTGAAGCAATTCATCGTGCAGCGCGCCGACGACACGGGCGAGCACGACGAGGTGCGCATCGCGCTCGGGCGCGTGTCGGATCTCGAATACCGCGCGATCTGCGACAAGCTGCGCGGGCTGTCGTGCGTGACGCGATTCGAGCAAGGCGGCGGCTTGCCGGGCGACGAATAGACGGCATCCGATCGGCCGGATCGGCGATCGGTCATGCGACAATGGCCGGTCACTGATTCCGTTCGACCTTCGGTTCCGCGCTCGCGGGCCTGCAATCCGACTCCATGACCGAATCCGTTTCCGTGCCTCGCTCCCGTTCCCATTCCCGCTCCGACCGTTCATCGGCCCGTTCGCGCCCGCGTTCCGCCGCGGCCGCGGCAGACACCGCCGCCAAGGCAACCGCGCGGTCCGGCAACGCGGGCGGCGATGCGCCGCGGGACGAACACACGCTCGACCTGTTCGGCGATCCGGTGCGCGAGCCGGCTGCGCGTGCGCCGGCCGTCTCGCGTGATGACGCGGTGGCGGACGCCGAGACGGTGGCCGCCGTTGCGGACGGCGAGGACGCCGCTCGGCAGGCGACGCTGGATGGATTCGCGACGCCGGGCGCCGCTGCCGATACGGCCGAGCCGGCTCCCGACGTCGCGACGACGACGGAGTCTGCTTCGACGCGTGGAAACGGCGATGCGGTCGATGCCGATGTCGTGCCCGCGCCCGCTGCAGACACGACGAAACCTGGCGGGGCGCGGCTGTCCGATGGTGGCGGCGCGCGCGCAGCTGGTGAGCCGGCAACGGGCGGCGGCCAGATGAAGGCCGGCAGCGTGTCGGAAGCCGGCGGCGCGGCCGGGACGAGCGCCGATCGTTCGACCGCGAATGCCGATGCGGTGGGTGGTGCGGTCGATGCGGCCATCGCCGATCGTCTCGTGAAAGCGGGCGGGGAGGCCGAAGGTGCCGCCGTGCCGGTCACACACGATGACGCGGCGCGGGCGCCCGGCGAGACCACGAAGGGGCGTCGCGCATCCTCCGGCGGCAAGCGACGTGCGACTGCCGGCACGCGCGAAGCGGCAGCGCCAGCGGTGCGTAGTGTGCCGGGAGCAGCGGCTGTCGGCGCCGGGGCGGAGGCGCCTCCGGCGCAGCACACTCCGCCGTCCGCCGAACCGCAAGCGACCGCCGAACCGGCCGGGCCGGTCGCTGCCGCGATTGCCGCGAGTACCCGTGATGCTGCGCGAGCAGCCCCAGCGCCGGCCTCGCCGGTCGTGCAGCCGGTGGCGTCCGCGGCGTCGTTCGTGACGAAGCCGTCGGCGGATCGCGCGCAACCGGCCGCGTCGAGCGGGCCAGCCTTCGATCCCGACACGCATCTGCGCCCGCTGTCGGATCGGCTCGCCACCCTGCAGGCCGACACGGCCGGCATGAAGCAGGCGGCCGATCGCGAGATGCGTCGCGTCAACCGGCTGCTGCTGGCACTGGCGATCGTCGTGTTCGCGGGGCTCACCGCACTGGTGCTGCAAACACGGCAGATCGCGCACCTGAAGCAGGAACTGGATGCCCGGCAACAGCGGATCGACCGGCTGGCTGCCGATCTGTCGACGCAGCAGGCAACGCTGATGACGCTCGCGGAACACCACGAAGCGATGCTGTCACAGGTCGACCGGCTGCAACGCAATGCGAACCGCGAGGCGGCGGCCGCGAAGCGCGTGCGTCGAACGCACTAAATCGTCCGACCCTACCTGCAAACCCCGGCCTGGCAAGGCGCGTCGCGGGAGACCGACCGTTGGCGGTTGCACGGGTGCGGCAAACTGATGCGGCGCGCTGGCAGAGTTCAGGGAAAACCCTTAGAATGAAGTCCGTCTAAGGGAAAACCCTAGCGCCATCTGTCAGGAGTCTCACATGAGCTTCATTCTTGCCCTGCTGCAAAAGATCGACGACCTGTTCGTCTCCCCGCACCTGCCGCTCGACGCGGAATATTCGTACGCTGCGCGTCGCGCCGAAGCCGAGCGCGTGCGTCGTGCGAACCTCGTGCCGATCGTCCTGTACCGTCGCTGATCCGCTGATCCGCTGATCCGCTGATCCGCTGATCCGCTGATCCGCTGATCCGCTGATCCGGCGCAGCGCTCGCTGCAACTGCCTGCCCGCTTTCCGCCGTCGCATCGCGCGCCGGTGTGACCGTCCCGCTACACTGGAAGTCCGACTTCCCTCGCGACACCCGGGCCATGCTGCAGATGCGGCCGATGACGGCCGGTGAATTCCACGCATACCGCACGCGCGCCATCGACGGCTACGCGCGCGATCTCGTGTCGTCCGGGCAGAATGCGGCCGACGACGCGGCGAGCCGCGCCCGCGCCTGCTTCGATACGCTGCTGCCTGACGGCCTGCTCACTTCCGGCCAGACACTCGTCCAACTGATCGACGCTGCCAGCGGCGACACGGTCGGCGATCTCTGGTACGCGATCGTGCCCGAAGGGCCGAACCGCACGCTGTTCATCTACGACCTCGACATCGTCCCGTCCCGGCGCCGCCAGGGCTGGGCCACGCGCGCGCTCGATGCGCTGGAGGCCGAGGCACGCCGCCATGGCGTCACCGAGATCGGGTTGTCGGTGTTCAATCACAACACGGCTGCCCGTGCGCTGTATCGGGCGTGCGGCTTCGCGCCGATCACGACGACGCTGATCAAGCCGGTCGTCTCTGGCTAACGACGAAGATTCGACACCGCAGGCGCAACGTTTTCGTTTCGACACGATTTCACGTCAGCGCACACGCGGGCCGTGGTGCGCTCTGGATGGGCCTGCGAGTCCGATTTGGCCTTTTGAACGCGGGGCCCCCCAGCCGGCATGGCAACCGAAATCCCGTGTGGATCCTATGATGAGCGGGCCAACAGTTTGGCGTACTCATACGCAGCATGGGGCGATCACCGACTGACCATTCATGTCATGCCCGGAACCCGAGCGTTCGGTCGCGGTGGATTCTTCATCCATGGTGGCACGAACGCGGGATCTGCCGGATGCATCAATCTTCATTCCGGAATGGAAAATTTCGTTCGAGACATCGAGGCGGCGACGAAGGACGCGCCCGAGTGCTACGTTCCACTGACGATTCAATACTGACATGCGAAAACGCCCGTTGCATATCTTGATTGGTGTGGCGCTGCTGATTTCGATCCTGCTCGTTTTTGCGTTCAACGCGATCAATCTCGAAGAGGCATACGGCGACGGACCACCCTACTACGCGCGGACGACCAATATGGACAAGTGGACGAATCCGCTCCCGTTGCTGGGTATTGTCGATGGCGCAATGCTGGTCGCGATCGGCGCGTATTGTTTCTGGATTCGTCGAAGCCGTTGAATCCTGCGCGCGGCGGCGAGCGTGCGGGTTGCAGTCCCGCCCGTTTTCGCGCCGCGCCGGCTCATCGCGCCCGCCCTTTCCATCTCCTCAGCAGCAACGCATTCGTCACGACGCTGACGCTGGAAAACGCCATCGCTGCCCCCGCGATCACCGGATTCAACCAGCCGAGCGCCGCGAGCGGCACGCCGATCAGGTTGTAGACGAACGCCCAGAACAGGTTCTGCTGGATCTTCCGGTACGTCCGCTTCGAGATGTCGATCGCATCGGCGACGAGCGCCGGGTCGCCGCGCATCAGCGTGATGCCGGCCGTGTGCATCGCGACGTCGGTGCCGGTGGCCATCGCGATGCCGACATCGGCCGCGGCGAGCGCGGGCGCGTCGTTGATCCCGTCGCCGACCATCGCGACGATTCCGCCGTGCGTCCGCTTCAGTTCGGCCACCACGCGTGCCTTGTCGTCGGGCAGCACCTGCGCATGCACTTCGCCGATCCCGAGCGTCGCCGCGACGGCCGTGGCGCTGCCGCGGTTGTCGCCCGTCACGAGCACGCTCGCGACGCCCCGTGCCGACAGGGCCGCGACCGCGTCGCGCGCGCCGGGCTTCACGGTGTCGCCGAACGCGATCAGCGCGAGCAGCGCACGCGGCGCATCGGCGCGCATCAGCCACGAAATCGTGTTGCCCGCGCGTTCGAGTTCCGCGGCACGCGCGTCGAGTTCGGGCGGCACGACGATACCGAGTTCGTCGCGCCAGCGGGTGCTGCCGAGTGCGAGAAGCTGCCCGTCGACACGCGCTTCGACGCCGCGTCCGGCCACCGCGCGCGCATCGGCCGCGACGATCTCGGCCGAACCCGCGCCGCCGCCGCCGCGAGCCAGGATGTCAGCATCGTGTGCGGCGACCACCGCGCGCGCGAGCGGGTGATCGCTTTGCCGCTGGACCGCGGCCGCGAGCGCGAGCGCCTGCTCGCGCGGGATGCCGACGGCGTCGAACGCCGTCACGGATGGCTTGCCTTCGGTCAGCGTGCCGGTCTTGTCGAACGCGATCACGGTGGTACGCTGCGCGAGTTCGAGCGCCTGGGCGTCCTTGATCAGCACGCCGTGGCGGGCCGCGACGCCGGTGCCGGCCATGATCGCCGCGGGCGTCGCGAGGCCGAGCGCGCACGGGCACGCGATGACGAGCACCGCGACCGCGTTGAGGATCGCCGTTTCGGTGCCGGCGCCGGCGATCAGCCAGCCGATCAGCGTCAGCACGGCGATGCCGAGGATCGCCGGCACGAACACTTCGCTGACGCGATCCACGAGCCGCTGGATCGGCGCTTTCTCCGCCTGGGCGGATTCGACGAGGCGGATGATGCGTGCGAGCGTTGTTTCCGCGCCGATCGCGGTGGTTTCGACGACGAGCGCGCCTTCGCCGTTGATCGACCCGGCCGTGACCGGGTCGCCGTCGTCCTTCGGCACCGGCAGGCTTTCACCGGTGATCAGCGATTCGTCAACGTGCGAGCGGCCCGACACGATCCGGCCATCGACGGGCACACGCTCGCCGGGACGGATGCTGACGGTCGTGCCGACGCGCACCTGCGCGAGCGGCACGTCGCGTTCGACGCCGTGCTCGACGACGCGCGCACGGTCCGGGCGCAGTGCGTTCAGTGCGCGGATCGCCTCCGTCGTCTGGCGTTTCGCGCGCGCTTCGAGCCATTTGCCGAAGCGCACCAGCGTGACGATGACGGCCGATGCCTCGAAATACAGGTGGCCGGGGTGCGCGGGGTCGCGCAGCAGCATCCACAGGCTCAGGCCGAACGCGGCCGACGTGCCGAGTGCGACGAGCAGGTCCATGTTGCCCGTGCGTGCCTTCACCGCATGCCAGGCAGCGCGGTAGAAGCGCGCGCCGAAGCCGAACTGGACGATCGACGCGAGCACGAGCTGCAGCCAGCCGGGCAGCATCGCGTCGAAACCGAACGGCGCGACGAGCATCGGCACGACGAGCGGCGCGCTCAGCACGGCCGAGCCGATCACGAGATTGCGCTCGCGGATCGCTTCGCGTTGCTTGCGGGCGTCGGGGGCTTGCGCGGCGGCGCCGCTGCCGGCGCGGGCGGTGGCGTCGGTCGAGGCGCCCACGTCCGGCGAGGCGGCGAGCGACGCCCGATAGCCGGCCGTCGTGACCGCCGCGATCAGCGTGGCGGCGTCGAGCGCGCCGGCGCCATGCACCGATGCGCGTTCGGTCGCGAGATTGACCGACGCATGCGTGACGCCCGGCACCTTCTCCAGCGCCTTTTCGACGCGCGACACGCATGACGCGCAGGTCATCCCGTCGATGGCGAGTTCGAGGCTGGCGGATGCCGGAGACGCGGACGGGGCAGGGAGGGCGGCGGTATCCGGCGCGAGCGGCGTCGCACCATAGCCGGCCTGCCTGACGGCATCCGCCAGTTGCGACGCGGAAACGTCCGCTGCGGCGTCGACCGTCGCGCGTTCGGTCGCGAGGTTGACCGTTGCGCGCGTGACGCCCGGCACTTTCGCGAGTGCTTTCTCCACGCGCGACACGCACGACGCGCAGGTCATGCCGTCGATATCGAGTTCGATCGTGGTGGCGGTGGCGGTGGCGGTGGCGGGCGTTGCCGTTACCGGCAGTGCTGCGACGCGCGTCGCGTGCCCCGCGGGCGAGGCCCCCACGGCTGCGCCCGTCGCTTCGCGCACGGCAGCGCGATAGCCGGCGGCGCCGACCGCGTCGACGAGCTGCGCCGGCGTGACCGCATCATGCGCGGTGACCGTGGCCGCATGCGCGTCGAGATCGACCGCGGCCTCGACGACGCCCGGCACCGCAGCCAGCGCACGTTGCACACGGCCGGTGCAGCCGCCGCAATGCATGCCGTCGACGGTCAGTTCGACCGTTTGCAGGGCTGCGGAGGCGAGTGGTTCAGTCATGTCGGATTCCCCAGGAGCGCGGATCGAGCCGCGAGTGATGTCAGTATCAACATTCCCATGATGGGAAGGTCAAGGGGGGATGCAATACAGGATCGTGTCGACGGCCAACGCATTCTCGCCTGTCATGCCCGGCCAGCGCAGGCGGCGGACCGCTTCGTACAAGGGGCCGGATCAGCGGAGATTCAGGCTGACGACAGGCCGGCTACTGCTGCGCCCGTTATTCGGCATATTGGGGGATGCCCTCAGGCGCTATGATACCGGCCTGACATCAGCGTCCGCCCGGCGAAGCGGCGACCGGGCAGGCTGGGGTGCCTTGCCTTCGCCGATCGTGAGTCGAACAAGGCGTTGACTGACAAGAACGATATTCGGCCAGTACTCAATGATTGAAAACCTACGAGAATCAATTTCTCTGCGGCGCGCGGCAGGCGCGTCGCTGGCCCTGGCGATGCTGCTGGCAGGATGCGCGTCGCAACCGGATGCGATCCAGCGGAAAACCGGCTGGATGCGCGCCGAAGTGGCCGACTCTTATGTATACGCGTATCCGCTCGTGCTGATGGACGTCGCGAAGGAAGCCGCGACGGGCGGCGACGGCGCTCAGCCGGGCCAGGCGCCGCTCAACACGCTGCGTCACGCGCAGGCGCTGCCGCCCGTCGGCGCGCTGAACCCGCCGCTGCCGGGCGTCGACACGCTCGACTCGACCGGCTGGCTCGACGTCGGCGCCGAGCCGGTAATCGTGACGCTGCCGGACACCCGCGGCCGTTACTGGGATGCGCGCGCGCTCGACATGTGGACGAACGTGCTGTGGTCGGCGTCGAGCGTGGCGGCGCGTGGCGCTCGCGGCGCCGTGCGAGCGCAAACGATTGCCTTCGCCGCGAAGGACTGGCAAGGCACGCTGCCGAAGGGCGCATTGCGGATCGACGTGCCGTCGGCCAATGCGTGGCTCGAAGTGCGGCTGCAGACGAGCGGCGGGCGCGACCTCACGAACGTGAAGAAACTGCAGCGGACGATCCGCGTGGTGCCGCTGTCCGTCTATACGGGCAGCGCGCGCGGCGCGTCGGTCGCGGTCCATGCGGGCAGCGCGCCGTCGGAAGCGGCGAGCGGCGGCACGCCGGCCGAGCAGGTGGCCGCGCTCGACCCGAAGGCGTTCTTCACGCGCTTCGCGCAGGCGCTGCAGGACAACCCGGCACCGGCCGACGATGCGCACGCGCAAGAACAGCTGAAGGACATCGGCGTGACGGCCGGCTACCCGGTGCTGTGGACGGGCGATCGCCTGAACGCCGCGACGGCCGGCGTCGCCGAGGCGCGCGCGCGGCTCGCGACACCGCCGTCGAACCTGCTCAACGCGAACGGCTGGAGCTGGATCGGCGACACGGCCGGCAAGTACGGTCAGGATTACACGCTGCGCGCGTACGCGGCCTACACGCAGTTCGGCACCGCGACGCGCGACGACGAAACGCTCGCGTTCGTGCGCGTCGACAGCGACGGCCATGCGCTGAACGGCGCGAACCGCTACGTGCTGCACTTCGCGCCGGGCGCGCTGCCGCCGGTGCGCGGGTTCTGGACGCTCACGCCGTACGCGACGAACGGTGCGCTGCCCGACGTCGGCTCGGCGCGCCGCTCGCTCGGCGACCGCGACCGGCTGCGCCGCAACCACGACGGCTCGATCGACGTGGTCGTGTCGGCATCGCCGGGCGGCACGCATGCGGCCAACTGGCTGCCGGCGCCGCGCACCGATTTCGCGCTCGCGCTGCGGCTGTACGCGCCGAAGCCGCAAGCGAGCGACGGCTCGTGGATGCCGCCCGTCGTCGTCCGGAAATGAACCGACGGGCGCCGCCGCTGTCCGATCCGCGGGCGCGGCGGCCGCGCCCGAACGTCGTTCCGTTACCACCTGAGCCTATACTTTCGGGATAGCGTGCACGGCCGTGCCGGTTTTCCGGCGCGGCCAGGCATCCATTCCCGAGGCATCCAAGCATGGCAAGCGCAGACAAAGAAACCGTACCCTCGACCCTCCATGCCCTCGGCGGCGTTGCACGCTCGCGCCGGACCCGGCGTATCGGCCTCGGCGTGCTGATCTTCCTCGTTTTATTCGGACTGCTCGGGTTCTTCGCGGCGCCGCCGCTGATCCGCCACATCGCCGAACAGCAACTGAGCCAGCAGCTCGGCCGGCCGTCCTCGGTCCGGCGCGTCGCGCTGAACCCGTACACGCTGAACCTCGAAGCCGACGGCGTGCACGTCGGCGAGCGCGGCGGCCAGGGCGACTTCATCGACATCGGCAAGCTCGTCGTCAGGCCGTCGTGGTCGTCGCTGTTCCGCGGCGCGCCGATCGTCAACGAAGTGCGCGTCGACTCGCCGCGCTTCCATATCGTCCGTTACGACGCGCAGCGCTTCAACTTCACCGACCTGATCGAGAAGTTCTCGACGCCGTCCAAACCCGAAAGCAAGCCGACACTTTTCTCGGTGTCGAACATCCAGGTCAACGACGGCCGGATCGACTTCGACGACCGCCTGCTGAACGAAAAGCACGTGGTCGACAACTGGATGCTCGGCATCCCGTTCATCGCGACGCTGCCGTCGAAGACCGACATCTTCGTGCAGCCGAAGCTGCGCGCGCGGTTCGACGGCAGCCCGATCGCGATCGACGGCAGGACGAAGCCGTTTGCGCAGTCGCGCGAGTCGGAAGTCGCGCTGACGTTCGACCGGCTCGACGTGCCGAAGCTGATTTCGTACGCGCCGGCGAAGCTGCCGGTGATCGTCACGAGCGGCCTCCTGAGCAGCGACCTGAAGCTGAACTTCGTGATGAGCGGCGACACACCCGCGCTGCGCGTGTCGGGCACCGTCGATCTCAACGACGCGAAGGTGACCGACCGCGCGTCCGCGCCGCTGTTCGCCGCGCGCGGCGTGCACGTCGCGGCCGCCGGTCTCGAGCCGCTGCGCAACGTGCTGCATTTCGACGAGATCCGGCTCGACCAGCCGGTCGTCGACCTGGCGCGCGACAAGCAGGGCGTGCTGAACGTCGAGAAGCTCGCCGGCCAGCCGTCTGCCGCGCCGAAGGCGGCCGCCGGCAAGCCGGCCGCCGCCTCGTCGGCCGCTGCCGCATCGGGTGCCGCCGCATCGAGCGAAGCCGCCGCCGTCGCCGCCGCGAGCGGCGCGAAGGCCGAAGCCGTCGCGAAGGAAGCGCCGCCGCTCGATCTGACGATCCGTCATTTCGCGATCGACGGCGGCACGATCAACGTCGACGACCGCGTGCCGGCGACGCCGACCGCGCTGTCGCTGACGAAGCTGGCCGCGACGCTCGACGGCTTCACGCTGCAGGGCAAGACGCCCGCGAAATACACGTTGTCGACGTCGTTGTCGCGCGGCGGCGACCTGAAGGCCGAAGGCGCGTTCAGCCTGGCGGCGAAGCAGGCCGACACGAAGCTGACGGTCGATGCGCTCGCGCTGCCGGCGCTGCAGCCGTATCTCGGCGAGGCGACCCGCGCGCGCGTGCTCGACGGCACGCTCGGCGCGAGCGTCAACGCGAAGGCCGACTGGGGCAAGACGCCGCTCGACGCGCAGGTCGCCGACAGCACGGTGAGCCTGAAGTCGCTGAAGCTCGCGACGCCGGACGCGAAGGCGCCCGCGATCGTGCTGCCCGACGCGAGCGCGAAGATCACGAAGGTCGACGTCGCCGCGCGCAGCGCGGAAATCGCGAGCGTCGACGCGACCGGGCTCGCGCTCGACGTGAAGCGCCTGAAGGACGGCAAGATCGACCTGGCGGCGCTGGCCGAACCCGCGCAGGCGGCGGTGCCCAGGCGCACGGTCGCGCGCAAGGCCGCGGCGGCCGCGCCGTCGTGGCATTACCGGATCGACGCGCTGAACGTGAAGGAATCGTCCGCGAACTTCACGGACCTGTCGACGCCGCGCCCGGTGAAGCTCGCGATCAAGCCGCTCGACCTGTCGGTGCAGAAGATCAGCGACGACCTGACGAAGCCGCTCCCGGTGCAGCTGAAGGCGACGCTGAACCGCAAGGGCTCGGTGAACGTGTCGGGCGACGTGACCGCGCAGCCGCTGAAGCTCGGCCTGAAGATCAACGGCAACCGCCTCGACGCGGCCGCGTTCGAGCCGTACTTCGGCAGCGCGCTGAACGCGACCATCGCGAGCGCGCTGCTCAACGCGCAGGGCAACCTGACGTTCGCGCAGGTGAAGGACACGCCGCGCGCGACCTATCGCGGCGATGTCGCGCTGGTCGACGTGCGGATGCTCGACAAGGCGACGTCCGACCCGTTCGCCGGCTGGCGCTCGCTCGCGCTGTCGAACCTGAAGGTGAACCACGACGAGAAGGGCACCGACGTCGACGCCGCGCGCGTGACGTTCTCGAACTTCTACGGCCGCGTGCTGCTCGATGCGCAGGGTCGGCTGAACCTGAAGGACGTCGTCGCGAAGGAGACGGGCCCCGCGCAGTCGCTGACGCGCGACGCGAGCAAGCCCGAACCGGTGCCGCTGTCGCCGGGCATGACGCCGCCGGCCGCCGCCGCGCAGGCCTCGTCGGCCGCGGCCGCGCAGCAGGCGTCGGCGCCGGCCGCCGCATCGGCGCCGGTCGTCGTGAAGGCCGCGCCGCCGCCGCAGAATCCGGTGCGCATGCATTTCGGCGAGCTCCTGCTGCAGGACGGCCGCGTGACCTACACCGACAACTTCATCAAGCCGAACTACACGGCGAACCTGGTCGCGATCAAGGGGACGGTCGGCGCGTTCGGCACGGACTCGACGACGTCCGCGCCAGTCGACGTCGCCGCGAACCTCGCGGGCAACGGACCGATCTCGATCAAGGGCTCGGTGAACCCGCTGATCGACAAGCCCGCGCTGGATCTCACGGCGACCGCGCACGACATCGAGCTGACCAACCTGACGCCGTATTCGGCGAAGTACGCCGGCTACCCGATCACGAAGGGCAAGCTCAACGTCGACCTGCACTACCAGCTCGCGAACGACCAGCTTCAGGCGAACAACCACATCTTCATCGATCAGCTCACGTTCGGCGATCACGTCGAAAACGACACGGCGACCAAGCTGCCGGTGAAGCTCGCGATCTCGCTCCTGAAGAACACGCGCGGCCAGATCGACGTGAACCTGCCGGTGTCGGGCTCGCTGTCGAATCCGGAGTTCAGCGTCGGCGGGCTGATCTGGCGCGCGGTGCTGAACCTGATCGCGAAGGCCGTCACGTCGCCGTTCACGCTGCTCGCGAATGCGTTCGGCGGCAGCGGCGGCGAGGATCTCGGCTACGTCGAGTTCGCGCCGGGCGCGTACGAGCTGACCGACGCGCAGCAGAAGAAGCTCGATACCGTCGTGAAGATGCTGACCGAGAAGCCGTCGATCCGGCTGGACCTGATCGGCCGCGTCGATCCGGCGAAGGACACGCCGGGGCTGCGCGACGCGTACGTCGAACGGCTGGTTCGCCAGCAGAAGCTGAAGGACGTGGTCGGCCAGGGCGAGAGCATCGATCCGATGTCGGTGAAGGTCGAACCGGCCGAGTACACCAAGTACCTGACGCGCGCGTACAAGGACGCCGACTTCAAGAAGCCGCGCAACCTGATCGGCCTGCAGAAGACGCTGCCCGATGCGGACATGAAGCAGGCGCTCGCCGATCACGCGCCGGCCGACGACAACGCGCTGCGTGCGCTCGCGCAGCAGCGCGCGCAGGCCGTGCGCCAGTACCTCGACGGCAAGATCGATGCGAGCCGCATGTTCGTCGTGGCGCCGAAGCTCGATGCGAAGGGCATCGAGGACAAGGGCGCGACGACGCGCGTCGACTTCGGACTGCAGTAAGCGTTACGCCCTCATCCGCCGCCGCCGCGTCCGATCGGCAATCGGGCGCGGCGGCGCGCTTCCCGTCAGCGCACCTCGATCGCCGGTTCGCGCTTGTCCAGTTCCTTCCTCGCGGCCAGCGGCAGGCGCGCATCGTCCCAATGCGTGAGCCATTCGACTTCCTTCGCGGTGAACACCTGGCCGTAGTTGCGCAACGCGTACTGCAGCGCGTCGACGACGTGGTGGCGAATGATTTCGGGGGTGCGTGCATCGTCCAGCACGAACCGGAGAGCTTCCAGGGTCGACATACTCGTGCTCCGGGTCAGGGAAAACCCTTTATCACACGCCAATAGTCATACGCCAAGCGTGAAAAAAATTCGCGCGGCTGGCGACGGCGCGCCCGATGCACCGATCCGGTGCGAACCTCGCGCGCACACGTCGCGGCGTGCGCCGGGTCGCCTCGTTTTGCGACCGCGTCGTGTCACTTGCGATTGGTTACGTTTGACAGAAAACAGAAAGCCCCGCTTCACGCGAGCGCCCCACGGCGCGGCGATATTTTGCGCGCCTGATGGCAGGTCACGCAGTTCAACGTCAATCGATGAGGTGGGGTGATGATTTCCAGGTTCGCTAAGCAACGAAAAATGGCGGTGATGGTGGCGGGCGCGCTGGCGCTCGCAAGCGCCGGCGCCTACGCGGCGCAGCAGGACGGCAACAGCCAGGGCGATGACGCCGGCCACGGCCGGCGCGTCGTGAAGCACGTGCTGCTGATCAGCGTCGACGGCCTGCACGAGCAGGATCTCGCACGCTGCATCGGCGCGAACACGTGTCCGAACCTCGCCGTGCTCGCACAAAGCGGCGTCACGTACACGAACGCCTACACGCCCGGCCTGTCGGACTCGTTCCCGGGGCTCGCCGCGCTCGTGACGGGCGGCTCGCCGAAGACGGCCGGCCTGTTCTACGACGTGTCGTACGACCGCAACCTGTACGCGCCGAGCGACACGACCTGCTCGGGCAAGCAGGGCTGGAACGTCGTGTTCGACGAGACGACCGGCATCGATGCGTTCAACGGCGGCGCGCTCGTGCACCTCGACGGCGGCGGCGCATTCAATCCGCAGGCGATTCCGCATGCGAAGGTCGACGGCCAGTGCGTGCCGGTCTATCCGCACAACTACGTGAAGACCAACACGGTGTTCGAGGCCGTCAAGGCCGGCGTGCCGAACGCCTACACCGCGTGGGCGGACAAGCACGCGTGGGGCTACGACTGGCTGAACGGCCCGTCGGGCACCGGCGTCGACGATCTGATGCGCACCGAGATCAACTCGATCGACCCGGCGACGAACACGGCCTACACCGACGTCTATTCGCACACGGCGCGCTTCGACAACCTGCACGTGCAGGCGCTGGTCAACCAGATCGACGGCCGCGATTCGACGGGCACGAAGAACGCGCCGGTGCCGACGCTGTTCGGCGCCAACTTCCAGACGCTGAGCGTCGCGCAGAAGGCGCCGGTCGCGAAGGGCGGCGGCTACCTCGACGCGAACTTCACGCCGAACGGCCAGGTCGCGAACGCGATCACGTACGTCGACAACTCGATCGGCCGCATCGTCGCCGAGCTGAAGCAGCGCAACCTGTACACGTCGACGGCCGTGATCGTCACGGCGAAGCACGGCCAGTCGCCGACCGATCACACGAAGCTCGTGAAGAACGGCGACACGCTGACGAAGCTGCTCGAAGCGAACGGCTATCTCGACCCGAACGGCAACTTCGGCCAGAACAACACGACGACGGGCAACCTGAACGACGGCTCGGGCCTGGTCGGCACGGGCTTCGTGCAGACCGACGACGTCGGCCTGATCTGGCTGCGCGACCGCAGCCAGCGCACGGCCGTGGTGCAGACGCTGAAGGCGAACCTCGGCTGCAACGCGCCGGGGATCTGCGCCGACGGCCCGCAGGCATCCATCCTGTACGGCGCGGCGCTGGCCGACCGGTTCGGCGATCCGGCCAACGGCCGCACGCCGGACATCATCGTCCAGCCGAATCCGGGCGTGATCTACACGTCGAGCACGAAGAAGGACGAGGAACACGGCGGCAACGCGCCGGACGACAGCCACCTCGGCCTGCTCGTGTCGTACCCGGGCCTCCATCGTGCGCGTACCGTGAGCGATGTGGTCGGCACGAAGCAGGTCGCGCCGACGATCCTCGGGCTGCTCGGCGCCGAACCGAAGCTGCTGCACGCGGTCGTGGCCGAGAACACGCACGTGCTGCCGGGGCTCGGCATCGACCACTGACGCAACGGGACGGGCGGCACGGCGCCGTGTTACCGGCGCCGCCGTGCCGTCCGGGCGTGCCCGGCCATGCCGGGCACGCTCAGCGCTCCGCGCATGCGCCGAGGATCCATTCCCTGAAGCGCCGCAACGCGGCGCTCGTCTCCAGGCGCTCCGGCGCATAGCACAGGTAGTGCCCCTGCGCGTCGACGTCGACGGGCGCGTCGAACGGTTCGACGAGCGCGCCGCTCGCGAGCGTGTCGACGATCAGGAAGCGCGGCACGAGCGCGAGCCCGAGCCCGGCTTGCGCGGCCTGGATCAGCACGGAATACTGTTCGAAGCGCGGCCCGGCCAGCGCGTTCATCCGGGCGACGCGATGGCGTTCCGCCCAGAGGGACCACGCGATTTCCGCCTGCTCATGCACGAGCCGCGGCGCGGCGGCCGTGTCGGCGGGCGTGCGCAGCGCATGTCGTGCCGCGAATTCGCGGGAACAGACCGGCACGAACGTGCGGCCGTCCAGGTAATCGCAGCGGACGCCTTCCCATGCGCCGTCGCCATAGCGTATCGCCGCGTCGAGTCCGAACGGAAACACGTCGCCGTGCGCGAGATGGCGGCGAAAACTCAGCGTGACGTCCGGCGCGCCGGCCAGAAAGCGCGCGAGGCGCGGCACCAGCCACTTCGTCGTGAAGGTCGGCACGCTTGCGATCGTCAGCAGGTCGCTGTCCTCGCGCGCGCTCAGCAATTCGATCGACGCGTTGCCGATCTCGCGCAGCGGGCCGATCACGCGTGCGTGATAAACCTGCCCGGCCCGCGTGAGCGCGAGATTGCGCCCCTCGCGCACGAACAGCTTCACCCCGAACAGCGTCTCGAGATTCGCGATCTGCCGGCTGACCGCGCTCGGCGTCAGGCCGAGCTCGCGCGCCGCATACGAGAAGTTCAGGTACTTCACGGAAGTCGCGAACGCGTGCAGCTCCGCGACGTTGGGAAACAGGTGCTTCACGGCGAACTATTCCTTGCGCGCACAGATCGATGCGGGCGTTGTACGTTTTTTTCATGACGATGCCATGTCGGATCCGCACACTGCGGCCGTCATGACAACGCGTGCCGGCCCTGCCCGGCGGGCGTTGCGTGACCCGTTCCGTGTCCGTAAGCGAGATTCGCCATGCATCCGCCAGCCGCTCCGGCCCTTGCCGAAGCTATTCCGATTCGTCGTAACAAACGGCCGCGCGCGATCGCGGGACGCCTGCTGCTGCAGGCGCTCGTCGCGGTCTTCGGGCTGTACCTCGCGTTGCCGATCGTGCTGCTGCTGATCGGCTCGGTCGGCCAGTCGTGGACGAACACGCTGCTGCCGACCGGCATCACGTCGCACTGGTTCGCGGACCTGGCCGCGAATCGCAGCTTCACCCGCGCATTCGGCACGAGCCTCGTCGTCGCGCTCGCCTGCTGCGCGATCAATGCCGTGCTGGCGCTGCCGCTCGCCTATGCGCTGCATCACCGCGCACTGGCCGGCCGCGGCTTCGCGGCGCGCATCGTGATGCTGATGCCGATCGCGGTGCCGGCGCTGACACTCGGGTTCGGCTACATCGCGATCTTCAGCGGCGATGCGCTGCCGTGGCTCGGCACGCTGCCGCTGATGATCGCCGCGCACGCGATGCTGACGCTGCCGTACCTGCTGCAGACGCTGCTGAGCGACCTGCGCCACCTGGGGCTCGCGCATCTCGAGGCGTGCGCGGCGACGCTCGGTGCGACGCCGCTGCGCCAGTTCTTCACGATCGTGCTGCCGAACCTGCGGCACAGCCTGTTTTCCGGCCTCGTGATGGTCGCCGCGCTGTCGATCGGCGAATTCCAGATCTCGAACCTGATCGCGGGCTTCCGTTACCGCAACTATCCGATCGTGCTGCTGCAGGCGTTCTACGGCGCGTCCGGGATGGCCTGCGCGGCCACCGTCGTGCTGCTCGTCCTTGCCGTGCTCGCGACGCTCGCCTCCGTCCTCACCGTGCCACGCCTGAAGTGAAACCGTCATGAGTCTCGATTTCGAAAACGTCAGCTTCCAGTATCCGGGCGCCCGTCACGGCGTCGACGCGGTCACGCTGTCCGCGGCCCAGGGCGAACTGCTCGCCGTGATGGGCCGCAGCGGCTCCGGCAAATCTACGCTGCTGCGCCTCGCCGCCGGCCTGCTCGACGGGTACGACGGCCGTATCGCGATCGGCGGCCGCGACATGGCCGGCGTGCCGGTGTGGCAGCGCGAGGTCGGAATGGTGTTCCAGCACTACGCGCTGTTTCCGAACCTGTCGGTCGTCGACAACGTCGCCTACGGCCTGAAGATGCGCGGCATGGCCGCGGCACCGCGCCGCCGCCGCGCGCTCGAGATGCTCGAACGCGTCGGCCTCGCCGCGCAGGCCGGACGCAGCACGGCGCTGCTGTCCGGGGGGCAGCAGCAGCGCGTCGCGCTGGCTCGCGCGCTCGTGATCGAACCGAAACTGCTGCTGCTCGACGAGCCGCTTGCGGCGCTCGACGCCGGCATTCGCCACCAGCTGCGCGACGAGATCCGCGCGCTGCAGCGCGCATGCGGCGCGACGACGCTGCTCGTCACGCACGACCAGGACGAAGCGCTCAGCATGGCCGATCGCGTGGCGATCGTCGACGGCGGACGCATGCTGCAGGCCGGCACCCCGCGCGACCTGTACGAGTGTCCGGCGACCGCGCAGGTCGCGCGGTTCGTCGGCCATTCGACGCTGCTGCGCGGCCGCGTGCTCGCGCATGGCGCGGTCGACGTGCGGTTCACGACGCTGCGCGCGGATACGGGTGCGCACCGGCCGGGCGACCCGGTCGAGGTGCTGATCCGGCCGGAACACCTGCAGCCCGATCCGCCCGAGTCCGTCGCGAACCGCATCGACGGCCGGGTCGGCGAGGTGCGCTACTTCGGCGCGACACAGCGCTTCGACTTCGTACCGGCCGGCGCGACCGACGCACTGCTCGGCGAAGGGCGCGAGCTGCCCGCGCGCTGCGTGTCGATCGAGCCGCGCCATCTGCTCGTGCTGCCCGCCGCGTGAGCGCGGGCGACCCATTCATTCAACGGAGAATCACGATGTCTGCACGCCGCCATTTCCTTCATGCGACGCGCCGCCGCCTGCTGGCGCTCTGCGCGTTCGCGACCCTCGCGCCGGCGCTGGCCCATGCCGCGCCGCTGTATCCCGGCGAGGACGCGCTGTACGAGAAGGCCGCCGACGAAGGGCTCGTCGTGTCGTTCGACACGGGCCCGGAATGGGCGAACTGGAAGTCGCTGTTCGCCGAATTCCGCAAGCGCTACCCGAAGGTCGAGATCACGTACAACGACATCGGCTCGGCGGCCACGGTCGTCGCGCTCGACAAGTCGCGACGCCGCCCGCAGGCCGACACGGCGTACTACTTCGCGGCGTCGGCGCTCGATGCGACGGCCAAGGACGTCGTCGCGCCGTTCAAGCCGGTCAATTTCGACAAGCTGCCCACGGTGTTCCGCGCGGCCGACGGCCGCTGGTTCGCGGTGCATTCGCTGAACATCGCGCTGCTCGTCAACAAGAAGCTCGTGAAGAACGTGCCGCAGCGCTGGTCGGACCTGCTGAAGCCCGAATATCGCAATGCGGTCGTCTATCTCGATCCGCGCTCGACCGGGCAGGGGCAGGTCGCCGTGTTCGCCGCCGCCTATGCGAACGGCGGCAGCGTCGACAACCCGAAGCCGGGCGCGGATTTCTTCGGCAAGCTGAAGCAGGCGGGCAACGTGCTGCGCGTCGAGGGGACGACGCCGTACGCGAAATTCGTCAAGGGCGAGATTCCGGTCCTGATCGGCTACGAGAACGACGGGCTCAAGGCCAAGTACGCGGACGGCATGGGTGACGCGGCCGAAGTCGTGATTCCGCAGGACGGCAGCGTGTCGGCGCCGTACGCGATGAGTCTCGTGAAGAACGGCCCGAATCCGGCCGCCGCGCAGCTGTGGCTCAACCTCGTGATGAGCGACGTTGGGCAGGGGTTGTTCGCGCAGGGTTTCGTGCGTCCGGCCGTACCCGGCACGCCGGTGGCGCAGGATGTCGCCGCGAAGCTGCCGAACGCGCCGCAGGTGCGTCCGCTCGACGTCGCGAAGGCCGCGGCGCACAAGGCCGAAGTCGACCAGCTCTGGTCGCAGGCCACGCTCGGCAAGTAAGGGGCGCGCGATGCGGGTTTCGTCCATGCAGCGCGGCGTCCTGCGCCGCTACGGCGCGGTGCCGGCGGCCGGGCTGTTCGCGGTGTGCTTCGTGCTGCCGCTCGCCGCGCTCGTCGGCGCCGCGTTCGACGGCGGCGGCCGTGCGTTCGCCGCGGTGTTCGGCGATCCGCTCGTCGCCGACGCGATCGTGCGCTCGCTGGCGCTCGCGATCGGCGCCGGCACGCTGTCGGTCGCCGTCGGCGTGCCGGTCGCGTTCGTGCTGGCCGGGCAGTCGCCGGCGCGGCGCCGCTGGTCGCTCGCGCTGCTCGGCGTGCCGCTTGCCTTCTCCGGCCTCGTGATCGCGTACGGCTTCATCCTCGTGTTCGGCCGCGCCGGCTTCGTGACGATGCTGCTGGCGTCGCTCGGCGCGGACCCGACCGTGGTCGGCGGCGCGATCTACACGACGCCGGGGCTCGCGTTCGCCTACGCGTACTACCTGATCCCGCGCGTCGCGCTGATGCTCTACCCGGCGCTCGCGAATCTCGACCGGCGGCCGCTCGAGGCGGCGCTGACGCTCGGTGCCCGGCCGTGGCGCGCGTGGTTCGACGTCGCGTGGCGCGAGCTGTGGCCGTCGATCGCGTCGGCGTGGTGCCTCGTTGGTGCGATCGCGCTCGGCACGTACGGCACGGCGCTCGCGCTGGCCGGCACGCAGGTCAACATCCTGCCGCTGCTGATGTACCTGAAGCTGTCCGACGGACAGACCGATTTCTCGCAGGCCGCCGTACTGTCGATCGTGCTGACGGCGCTTTGCACCTGCGTTCTTGCACTGGGGGAAGGACTTGCACGGCAACGACGTCATTGAATGGTCGGACGACACGCGCGGCGCGCTGGCGCAGCTCGCACAGCGACAGCGCGGCGCACGCCGGCACCGGATGCCGGTCGGCGTGATCGGGCCGCGCGACGCGACCGACGCGCAGCTCGCCGTCGCCGAGCGGATCGCGCACGCGATCGCGGGGACGGGCATCGCGATCGTCGGCGGCGGCAAGCAGGGTGTGATGGAGGCCGCGGCGCGCGGCGCGCGGGCCGCGGGCGGATGCGCGATCGGGCTGCTGCCCGAGAACGATGCGCGGGACGCGAATCCGTACCTGTCGGTCGCGCTGCCGACCGGGCTCGGCATCACGCGCAATGCGCTGATCGCACGCGCGTCGCTGTGCCTGATCGCGGTCGGCGGCGGTCTCGGCACGCTGTCCGAAATCGCGCTGGGGCTGCAATGGGGCAAGCCGGTGTTCGCGATCTGCGACGCGCCGCAGGTCGCGGGCGTCGAGCGTTTCGACGAAGCGGACTTGCTCGTCGCGCGGGTCGCGCAGTGGCTGTCCGGTTCGGCGTAGGTCGGCATCCCGGCTGACGGGAACACGCGGACGCGCGTGCGGAGCGGCATGCGGCACATGTTCCGGGCGCGGCGCGGTACCTTCTCCAGCGATTCCGATACGGCTCTCGCGCGATGCGAGGGCCGTTTTTTTCTGCGGCCGGCGGGTGAAGAAGGTGGTGCGGTGCGGACGTTCCGGCGCGGAGCGTCGGCTGCGTGCCAGGCGCGCCGGCTTGAAATGGGGTGCGTGACGCGCCATATTGGCCGCGTACGCTGTTCTTCAACGATGCGAAAAGGAAATCCGATGCGTCTGCTGCTTGCCCTCTTGCTGCCGTGGTTCCAGTTTTTCACGATCGGCCGCCCGATCGCCGGCGTGATCTGCCTGATCCTGCAGCTCACGATCATCGGCTGGCTGCCGGCCGCGATCTGGTCGGTGTATGCGCTGAGCCAGTACAAGACCGATCGCAAGATCGAGGCGGCGCTGCGCGAGCGGCGGTAAGCGGCGGCAGTTTCCCTCGACCGCTGCTTCCGGAGTTCAAGGGGCTCGATTTCTATTTCGGTAGAAATTTATATAATTCAGCTACGATGAACGGCGCGATTTGTATAGATTTCTGCTGAAATGAACGCTTCCTGCACGATCCAGCTCCACGCCGATGGTATTTGGCGCGACGTCGGCGTCGTCACCCTTTTCGGCGAGCCTGACGAGAGCTGGCGCAGTCGTGCCTATACGGGTTACGACGTCGAATGGATCGTTCGACATCAATTCGCCCGCGATGCGCACGCGATGGCATGCGGTTTTCCGGTCGATCTCGAGCCACTGGTGACGCCCCATTGGCCGATTTTCCTGATCGATTTGCTGCCGCAAGGCTTCGGCCGTCAGGAGTTGTTGCGCCGCCTCGATCTGCCGGAAACAGCCGAGGAGCGTGCCGACTGGCCGTTGCTGCTCGCGGGAGCCGGTAACTCGATCGGCAATCTGCGGATCAAGGAAGCCGCGCAGTGGCTCGCCGAGCGCCAGGGGCCGCGGCAAGGATTTACCGACGATGACGTTGTCGCACGCGGAGACGCATTCAGCGAATACCTCGCCGAACATGGATTCTTCGTCGCGGGCTCCTCGGGTGTGCAGGGCGAGTGGCCGAAGCTGCTGCTGACCCGTGCCGACGACGGACTGCTCTATCTCGATCACACGCTGCCCGATGCGCGCGCGGTCGCGCACTACATCGTCAAGTTCGGACGTGGCACGAACGAGCGTCTTGCACAAATCCTTCGTCACGAAGCGCCCTACATGGCATTGGCCCAGCGTCTTGGATTGCGGGTGCATGCGCCGCTGACGCTGCGCGATCGGTCGCTATTCATTCCGCGGTTCGATCGCGCGCGCGTTGGTGGCAGCGTTGTCCGGTTCGCTCAGGAAAGTATTGCGTCGCTGACCGGAAAAGCCGGCTTCGGCGTCGTGCCGAGTCACGACGAGGTGTGCGGGCATCTCGTGCGCCGATGCACGGATCCTCAAGCCGAGGTGGCCGAGTATCTGTGCCGCGACGTCGCGAATCTCGCGTTGGGGAACAAAGACAATCATGCACGGAACACGGCATTGCAACGCGACTTCGATGGACGCGTTGCGTTGACGCCGCTGTACGACTTCGCACCGATGTATCTGCATCCCGACGGCATCGCACGGCGCATCCGCTGGGAAGGAAATGACGGTGGTCAGCCAGACTGGGCGCGGGTACTCGATGCGGTTGTCCGGTCGAGCGAGCCGCAGGCGGGGGAGGCGCATGCCGCGCTGGATCGCGACGCATTGCGGGCACGGCTGCACGCAATGGCGCCGCGCTTGCAGGAGATCGCCGATCGGGGTGTCGATCTCGGACTGGAGCACGATGTGCATGCTTTCCTGAAACCGGGCATCGAGCGGCTCGCCCGCGAACTGGATGCACTGCGCTAGGCGAGGGCGACACGATGGACAAACGCTATAACGCGATGTCGCTTCCCGATCAGCTCGCGTTGCGCCGGCAAGCGATCGAGGACGTTCTCGCGCATCCCGAGTGGTCGCTGCGCGAATCCGTGCGTCATCTGAAGCAGACGATGCGGCTGACGAGCGCCGAAATGGCGAAGCTCGCCGGTGTGTCGACAAAGACGATTCAGGATATCGAGCAGGGCCGCAGCGACGGGACGGTTCAGACGATGAACCGCATATTCGGCATGCTGGGATTGAAGCTCGGCGTCGTGCGGCGGGCGCCGCAATAACGCACGCGGAGGAAGAGGCAGCGGATCACGCATCCATCGGGCGATCGATGCGCGCCGCGCCCGGGCCGCGCGCGTGACGCGATCGCCCGGCCGGCGCGCTGCCTTTTACTTCACCGCGAACAGCGTCAGGTTCATGAAGATCTTGAACGCATAGCCGAGCGTGACGGCGCCGAGCACGCCGCCCGCCCACAGGACGACGAACCACATCCAGCCGCGCATCCGCGGCCGCGGCGCGTCGGGCCGGCGGGCGGCGGGATCAGTGGTGGTAGTAATGCTGGTCTTCATGGCGCACCTTGCCTCGGAATACCCAGTAACCCATCGTCGTGTAGGCGATGATGATCGGGAGGATAACCGCTGCGCCGACCAGCGTGAAGGTCTGGCTCGACCGCGGCGCCGCCGCTTCCCAGATCGTCATCGTCTGAGGAATCGCATACGGGAACATCGTGACGAGCAGGCCGACGTAGCCGAGCAGCACGAGTGCCAGCGCGAGCACGAACGGCGTCATGTCGTGCCGGTTGCGTACCGCGCGACGCATCCACACCGCGCACCCGGCGACCAGGAACGGCACCGGCAGCAGGCGCCAGAACAGCCCCGAATCGAACCAGCGCTGCGCGACCGCCGGATCCTGCAGCGGCGTCCACAGGCTGACGACCGCGATGAAGCCGAGCAGCACGACGGTCAGCGGCCACACGACGCGATGCAGGCGCCGCTGCAGGTCGCCTTCCGTCTTCGCGACGAGCCAGCAGCAGCCGAGCAGCGCGTACGTGACGATCAACCCGAGGCCCGTCAGCAGGCTGAACGGCGTGAGCCAGTCGAATGCGCCGCCGGCGTACACGCCGTCCTTCACGTCGATGCCCTGCAGGAACGCGCCGAGCGCGATCCCCTGGAACAGCGTCGCGCCGGCCGAGCCGCCGATGAACGCGAGATCCCACAGCTGCTTCGTGCGCCGCGCCTTCGCGCGGATCTCGAACGACACGCCGCGGAAGATCAGGCACACCAGCATGAAGATCAGCGGCAGGTACAGCGCCGACAGCACCGTCGAATAGACGATCGGGAACACCGCGAACAGCCCGGCGCCGCCGAGCACGAGCCACGTCTCGTTGCCGTCCCACACGGGCGCGACGGTGTTCATCATCAGGTCGCGTTCCTTCTCGTCCGGGAAGAACGGGAAGACGATGCCGATGCCGAGGTCGAAGCCGTCGAGCACGACGTACATGAAGAGCCCCAATGCGATGATCGCGGCCCAGATTACGGTGACGTCCATAGGTTTTCTCGTTTGCGAAAGTGGGGGGCTCAGACGGTCTCGATCAGCTCGTCGACGGCCGACATCGGGCGGCGCGCGGTGTGATCGGGGCGCGTGTCGGGCTCGCCGTGCCGCGCGTCGTGCTTGACGTCGGGCAGCGCGGGGCCGGCCTTCATCAGCTTCAGCATGTAGTACACGCCGGTGCCGAACACGAGGAAGTAGACGATCACGAACGTCATCATCGACAGGCTGACCTGCTGCACCGACAGCGGCGACACGGCCTGCGCGGTGCGCATCACGCCATACACGACCCACGGCTGGCGGCCCGCTTCGGTCGTCACCCAGCCCGCGAGCAGCGATACGAAGCCGGTCGGGCCCATCACGAGCGCGAAGCGCTGGAACCACTTCGATTCATACAGGCTGCCGCGGCGGCGCAGCAGCCACGCGAGCGCGGCGAGGCCGATCATCGCGAAGCCGAGGCCGACCATGATCCGGAAGCTCCAGAACACGACCGTCGAGTTCGGCCGATCCTCGGGGCGGAATTCCTTCAGCCCGCGGATCTCGCCGTCCCAGCTGTGCGTGAGGATCAGGCTGCCGAGGTGCGGCACCTGGACCGCGTAGCGGGTCGTTTCGGCCTTCATGTCCGGAATGCCGAACAGGTTGAGCGCCGTGCCGCCCTTTTCGGTTTCCCACAGCCCTTCGATCGCGGCGATCTTCGCGGGCTGGTGCTTCAGCGTGTTGATGCCGTGCTGGTCGCCGATCACGGCCTGCAGCGGCGCGAGCACCAGCAGCAGCCACAGCGCCATCGAGAACATCTTCTTCACGCCCTTGTCGCGGCGGCCCTTCAGCAGGTGCCACGCGCCCGTCGCGGCCACCACCAGCGCGGCGACGATGAACGCGGCGATCGCCATGTGGAACAGGCGGTACGGGAACGACGGGTTGAAGACGATCGCGAACCAGTCGGTCGGCACGATGCGGCCGTCGACGATCTCGAAACCTTGCGGCGTCTGCATCCAGCTGTTCGACGCGAGGATCCAGAACGTCGAGATCAGCGTGCCGATCGCGACCATCAGCGTCGCGCCGAAGTGCGCGCGCGGGCTGACGCGGTTCCAGCCGAACAGCATGATGCCGAGGAAGCCGGCTTCGAGGAAGAACGCCGTCATCACCTCGTACATCAGCAGCGGGCCGGTGACCGAGCCGGCGAAGCTCGAGAAGCCCGACCAGTTGGTGCCGAACTGATAGCTCATCACGACGCCGGAAACCACGCCCATTCCGAACGCGACCGCGAAGATCTTCGACCAGAACAGGCAGAGTGTCTTGTAGTACTGCTTGCCGGTCTTCAGCCAGCGATATTCGAGCACGGCGATGAAGCTGGCGAGGCCGATGCTCAGCGCCGGGAAGACGATGTGAAAGGAGACGGTGAACGCGAATTGCAGGCGGGCCAGATCGAGGGCCGAAAATGCGGTGTCCATACCAGTTGACCGAGGCTTGACGATACCCGCCGGCGGGGTGCCGGCGGACCCCGGCCAGAGGGGGCATCGGGGTTGGCTGGAGTATGTGCCGCGATGTTGCGCCGCGAAATGCGCCAACTCGTCGCAGATGTCCAGCCCGGCGCGCGCGGTTTCGAGATAAATCGTTGATTCGTATCAAGATCGCGGCGCGCGCCGCAGGCGACCGTGGCGTGGCGGTCTGCCGCACGTGCGGCAATATGGCGCGTCGCATCACGGGAACGATGCGGCGTGCGCGAAGGTGCCGCGCGTTGGCACGCGCGGCCTATGCCTATGCCGATGCCGGGTGTCCGGCCGCCGCCGCGTTGTTGACGATGCCGCGCCGGCGTGGACCGCGTCGCGTCGTGCCGGTTGTATCCGGATCGTGCACCTGCGGCGCCCGGTCACGTGGCTTTCGCCCGGCGCGAAGCATCGGCAAGCGCTGCGCGAATTGCGTACACTCTGAGTCTCGTTTCGGCAGGGCCGGGCGCATCGGTACCGGTCCGCGTTCACTCAGGGCACGAAGATGATCGATTTACGCAGCGATACCGTAACACGTCCGAGCCAGGCGATGCTGGCCGCGATGACTGCCGCCGAAGTCGGCGACGACGTATGGGGCGACGACCCGACCGTGCTGCGCCTGCAGGCGGTCGCGGCCGAGCGGGCCGGCAAGGAAGCCGGCCTGTTCTTCCCGAGCGGCACGCAGAGCAACCTCGCCGCGCTGATGGCCCATTGCGAACGCGGCGACGAATACATCGTCGGCCAGCTCGCGCACACCTACAAGTACGAAGGCGGCGGCGCGGCCGTGCTCGGCAGCATCCAGCCGCAGCCGATCGAGAACGCGCCCGACGGCACGCTGCCGCTCGCGAAGATCGCCGCGGCGATCAAGCCGCTCGACAATCACTTCGCCCGCACGCGCCTGCTCGCGCTCGAAAACACGATCGGCGGCCAGGTGTTGCCGGACGGCTATGTGCAGGAAGCCGTCGCGCTCGCGCGCAGCCGCGGGCTGGCCACGCACCTCGACGGCGCGCGCGTGTGCAATGCGGCCGTCGCGTCGGGCCGTCCGATCGCGGAACTGTGCGCGCCGTTCGATACCGTGTCGATCTGCTTCTCGAAAGGGCTCGGCGCGCCGGTCGGTTCGGTGCTGGTCGGCAATCGCGCGCTGGTCGAGCGCGCGCAGCGCTGGCGCAAGGTGCTGGGCGGCGGGATGCGGCAGTCTGGCATTCTCGCGGCGGCCTGCCTGTATGCGCTCGACCACAATGTCGAGCGGCTGGCCGACGATCACGCGAACGCCGCGCATCTCGCGGCAGGCCTCGCGCGCATCGAGCCGGTGAAGGTGCTGTCGCATGCGACGAACATGGTGTTCGCGCAATTCCCCGAAGCCGATTGCGCGCCGCTCGAGGCATGGCTCAAGGCGCGCGGGATCCTCACGCAGATGCTGTACGCGTCGCGCTTCGTCACGCACTGCGACGTGTCGCGCGCGGACATCGATACCTTCATCGATGCGGTCGGCGCGTATTTCGCGCAGCGGCGTACTTAAAGCCGAGTGCGCCGGCCGGCGGGGGCGCCGGCGCGTCGTGGCGCGAAGCAGGAGCAGGGAGGCGACGGGGGCGGCGATGCAGCCCGTTTGTCGATATCTGGCGTGCCGGCGGGTTACGCTTGCCGGAGCATGTCGGCGGGCGGCGTGCCGTCGCGGAACAGTGTTTTCAGTTGCGTGCGCAGTTCGGCGCTGTCGGTGTGCTGGTGCACCGAGACCGCGTGTTGCACGGCGGCCTCCAGCAGTTCGTCGTCGGAGTCGGCGGAAATTGCGACCGAGCAATTCATCGCGCTGGGAAACTCGCGGCAATCGATATAGCGGCGGGGCATGATGTTCTCCTCACGGGAAAGGGAACGGCCGGATGTGCGTGATCGGCCGCGCGGCGCGTTCGCGGGGCCGATGGAAAAAGTATAGGCGGCGCGGCGGCGTTTCTCTTGGCCACGCATGCCGCGCGACGTGCCGCGCCGGCGGTGTCGATCACCCGTTCGTCACGGCAGCGGCGCGAGCAACCGGCGCGCCGCTTCGACCACCCGTGCGGACAGCGACGCCATCGTCGGCGATTGCACGGTCCATGCGTGCCAGTACAGCGTGATGTCGGTCGGATGCAGCGGCGCGAGATCGACGAGCCCCTGCGCGTCGAGCGGTGCGCCGCCGAGCAGCGGTTCCGGCACCATCGCGTAGCCGAGCCCGTGCCGCACCGCCGCGAAATGCGCGTGCGTGCCCGGCACGTAGTGGCACGGATACGCGCCTTCGGGCAACCCGAACTTCTCCTTCAGGAACGAGGACTGCAGCGTGTCGCGCCGCGAATACGCGACGACCGGCGCATGGCGCGCGCCCGTGCGGTTCAGGCCGCGCGGAAACCAGCGCAGCGCGAACGCGGCGGCCGCGAGCAGCCGGTAGCGCATCGTGCCGAGCGGAGTCGCGACGCAGCCGCGCATCGGCTTCGGCTCGGTCGTCACGCAGCCGACGGCCATCCCGCTTTCGAGCAGCGCGAACGTGTGGTCCTGGTCCTCGACGATCAGCTCGAACAGGATGCGATCGCCCGCGAGCACCGACGTCAATGCGGGCAGGAACCAGGTGCCGAGGCTGTCGGAGTTCAGCGCGATCGTGACCGAGATCGGCGATTCGCGCTCGGTCGCGAGCGTGCTTTGCAGGTCGGCCTGCAACAGCGCGACGCGGCGCAGGTGCTGCAGCACGCGCTGCCCGGCCGCCGTCGGCCGGCACGGCCGCGTGCGCAGCACGAGCGGCGCGCCGAGGCTCGCCTCCAGCGCGCGGACCCGTTGCGTGACGGCGGACGCGGTCACGTGCAGGCGCACGGCGGCCTGCTCGAAGCTGCCGGTGTCGGCGACGGCCAGCAGCGCGGCGGCTTGCTTCGGATCGATCGTCAGAGACATGTCGACGCAATTCTTGTGAACGTAAGACGAGAACAGGCGGTAGTGTAAGGCAGCACGCGCGACGGACCGGATGCGGCGTGACGTCTCGCCGCGTGCAACGACGCCGGTGGCGCGCGTGTTTTGAACTACGCTGTATGAACGTGTGCGCCGCGAGCCGGCGCCACACGCGGTGCGGGTTGCACGACCCGCACCCTTCACCCGACCGACACGCCCAGCCGACGGAGCGACTTCGCGATGATCTTCCGGCAACTCTTCGACCCGCAATCGTCGACCTACACGTACCTGCTCGCCGACCGCCCATCGCGCGAGGCGCTGCTGATCGACCCGGTGTTCGAGCAGGTGCGCCGCGATGCGGCGCTGCTCGACGAGCTCGGGCTGCGGCTCGTCGCGACCGTCGATACGCACGTGCACGCCGATCACGTGACGGGTGCGTGGCTGCTGAAGCAGCGCACCGGCAGCGCGATCGCGATTTCGGCCGCGAGCGGCGCGCAGGGCGCCGACCGCTACCTGAACGACGGCGATCGCTGCGCATTCGGCCCGCGCTACCTGACCGTGTGCGCGACGCCGGGCCACACGAGCGGCTGCATCAGCCTCGTGCTCGACGATGAATCGATGGCGTTTACCGGCGACTGCCTGCTGATTCGCGGCACCGGCCGTACCGACTTCCAGCAGGGTGACCCGCGCGCGCTGTATCGCGCGGTGCACGGCCGGCTTTTCACGCTGCCGGCCGCATGCCTGCTGTATCCCGCGCACGACTATCGCGGGCTCACGGTCACGAGCGTCGGCGAGGAGCGGCGTTTCAATCCGCGCCTCGGCGGCGATCTCAGCGAGGACGATTTCGCGGGCTACATGCGCAACCTCGGGCTCGCGCATCCGCGCCAGATCGACGTCGCGGTGCCCGCGAATCTGCAGTGCGGACTCGCCGCGAATGCGCCCGACGTGCAGGCGGCGCCCGACTGGGCGCCGCTCGTCTATACGTTCGCCGGATTCTGGGAAATCGATCCGCAGTGGCTCGAGGATCACCTGCCGGCGGTGCAGGTCGTCGACGTGCGCGAGCCGGACGAATTCACCGGCCCGCTCGGCCACCTGCCGGGCGCGACGCCGATTCCGCTCGGCGAACTGGCCGCGCGCACCGGCGAACTCGCGCGCGACCGGCCGATCGTGACCGTGTGCCGCGCGGGCGGCCGCTCCGCGCAGGCGACCGTGATCCTGCTGAAGGCCGGCTTCGATGCCGTCGCGAACCTCGGCGGCGGGATGCTGCGCTGGCGCGGCGAAGGCCGCGTCGTGATGGATGGCCGGTCGTAGCGGCGCGATGCCGCGCAACGGAAAAAAATGTTCGGCCCGGTGTCGATTCGGCCCGGCGCCGTTCGTCGTCAAGGTATCCGATCACGTGGCGCTGCATGACGCGGCGCCGAAACCCCGAGAGACCCGCGATGACGCCGACGCTTTACGCCCATCCCTTTTCGTCCTATTGCCAGAAGGTGCTGACCGCGCTGTACGAGAACGGCACGCCGTTCGACTATCGCGTGCTCGCGCACGACGATCCGAAGCCGATGCAGGAACTGGCCGCGCTGTGGCCGCTGAAGCGCTTCCCGGTGCTCGTCGACGCGGGCCGTACCGTGATCGAGGCGACGATCATCATCGAGTATCTCGATCTCTACCACCCGGGCCCCGCGCGGCTGGTGCCCGACGACCGGCGCGCGGCGCTGGAAGTGCGGATGATGGATCGTTTCTTCGACAACTATGTCGCGACCCCGCAGCAGAAGGTCGTGTTCGATGCGTTGCGGCCGGAACACGAGCGCGATGCGCGGGGTGTCGCCGATGCGCGCGCGATGCTCGAAACGTCGTACGCATGGCTGGATCGCACGATGGCCGATCGCGAATGGGCGGCCGGCGACCGCTTCAGCCTCGCCGACTGCGGCGCGGCGCCGTTCCTGTTCTACGCGGACTGGACGCACCGGATCGATCCGTCGTTCGCGAACGTGATCGCATATCGCCGGCGGCTGCTTGCGCGGCCGTCGTTCGCGCGTGCGGTCGACGAAGCGCGGCCGTATCGCGCGTTCTTCCCGCTCGGGGCGCCCGACCACGACTGACGTGCGCGGCCGCCGTCGCCGCGGCGGCGACGATCCGGACGGCGGCGCGCGCCGGGCGCGATGCCGCCGCGCAGGGCCGGCAGCGTGTGCCCGGGCGTCGTGTCGACAGCAGCGGATGCATGGCGGCGCCGTCCCGTTACATCGCCGTATGCTTGACCGACTGCGCGAGCGTCAGCAGTTCGTCGAACTGCGTGATCAGCTCGAAGCACAGCAGGAACGCGAGCGTATAGGCCGGCGCGGGGAAGCGCCGGATCGCCTCCAGCACCTGCGGCGCGAAGCGCGATCGAATCGCATCGCGCGTCAGCAGCCACGCGAGCGCGATGCCGATCGCGGCACCGGCGATCAGGTCGGTGGGGTAGTGATAGCCGAGATACGCGCGCGGCACGCAGATGAACACGACCGCGTACAGCAGCGAGAACACGCCGGCGCGTCGCGCGATGATGAAGATGCCCGTCGCGATCGCCATCCACAGCATCGCGTGATCGCTCGGAAACGAACTCCAGGCCTGCAGCGTGGCCGCACGCAATTCCTCGGACGGGAAGTGCAGGTGCAGGTCGGGGTTGTAGATCGGCCGCACGCGGAACGGCAGGACTTTCGCGAGCAACCGGCCGAACGCGAGCGCGACGAGCCCGCTCGCGACCGTCGCGATGACCAGCTCGCGTTGCCGTTCGCGCTGCGGTCCCGGCTGGAACCACAGCCAGCACAGCACGGGGATCAGGACGAAGCCCTTGAACGTATAGAGGCCGGCGATCACGCGGATCGCATGATTCATCAGCGGTCCGAACGTAATGTGGGTGAGGAAGATCTGGATCGTGGTGTCGAAATTGTTCATGTTCTGCGACCCCGGCGGACACGCAGCACAGGACATGCGACCGGCAGGGATCAGGAAGCGCGCTCGCACCGGAGCGCAATGGGGGGCAAGTATGTCACCGGTAATTTCGAAGAAAATGGGAAAAAATACCGGGAATCCCCTGAGAAAATCTACTTTGCCGATGGGGCCGGATTCGGGAGGGCCGTGCGGTGCGGCCGTGAGAAATGATCCGATGATTGCGCGCGGGGGCCGGGCGCGCGCGAAAAAATAATCGGTTGAACTGCGCAATCCGGCGACGCGTTCCGAGTATTGCATCGGATGAACGAATGCCGGCTGTCTCTCGCACGAATCGGCCGTGCCGCGCGGGGCCGCACAGCACCGATCGAAAATAAAAGAAAAGGCGGGCAAGCCCTGCGGACCCGCCTGCCGTGCAATCGCACTGCCGAAAATCGACGGCGCCACGTGCACACGGCCAGTGCCGGTGGCGACGTTGTCGGCGCCGGCGCGATCACCGCATGCCGGTCAAGTTGCGCGAGCAACGAACCGCCGAGCGCGGCGCCGCTCGTCATCCCGATGAACATGCCGAGAACAGCACCGCGTCGAGGCGGCTGCGCGTCGAACGACGCGACACGTGAGCCGCCAGCGCCGAGGCGCGCCGTCAGCCGCGCCGGATGCCTTCGGGCAGCGCGCTGATGCGGCGCACTTCGGGCGAGTCGAGCCACGCGCGGGACGTCGCGCAATCGACGAACATGTCGGTCGCATCGTCGCCCCAGAACAGGTCGCCATCGAGTTCGAAGGTCGGCACGCCGAACACGCTATGTGCGATCGCCTGATCGGTGTTCGCGCGCAGCGCGTCCTTCACCGCTTGCGCGTCGACGGCCGTCACGCCTTCCGGAAAGCCCACCGCCTCGCACAGCGCGGCGAAACCCTCTGGCGTCGATACGTCCTGGCCGTCGCGCCAGATGTGCCGGAAGATTCGCCGGATCGCATCGGGCGTGTTGCCCATCGCGAGCGCGAGACGCAGCGGCCGGATCGGGTTGAACGGATGCGCGGGCGGCATCCGGAATGGAATGCCGAGCTTGTCCGCGCGGTACTGCGCGTGGCGATAGGTGAAGATGCGCTTCGCCGCGATCTCGGCCGGCGCTTTCTGGCCCCAGTGCGTGAGCACGGCGCCGAGCACGATCGGTTTCGGCTCGTAGGCGGCAGCCGGCGGCAACTCGTCGAACCGTTCCTGCTGCAGGTAGGCGAACGGCGAGACGAAATCGAAATACCAGGTGGCGGTGCGCGGGGCGTTCATCGTGGGTTCCCTTGTGCGTGTCCGGACGGCAGTGGCATGTGCCGCGCCGGCGGGCGGCGCGCTGCATGCGGCAGCGGCCAGTGTCGCATGCGGCCGGCGTTTGCGCTGCCGCGTCGCCGGACGCGCGTGCCGGCTAGGGCTGCGCGGGTTCGTCCGCGGCCGCGGTGAAGCGCGCGAGACTGTCGCGCACGGCCTGCGCGTCGTAGCGCGCGCCGGCGCCACCGAGCGCGACGGTCGCCTTCTGCGCGAGCGGCAACAGCAGCGCGAGCGCCGCGGCCATCGCCGGCGCGGCGGCCAGCCGCGATTTCGGCCCGGACACCGTGAGCGCGCCGACGCAATCGCCGGCCGCGCCGAACACCGGCACGGACGCCGAAGCCGTCTCCGGGTCGCGCTCGCCGTACGACGCGGCCCACAACTGTTCGCGTATGTCGTTCCAGCGCGCATCGTGCGGGTCGGTGAACGCGAGCAGCACCTTCCCGGACGCCCCCTGGTGAACCGGAAACTCCTCGCCGACCCGGATCGACACGCGCACCGTGCGCGCGGGTTCGACGCGGTAGAGCACCGAGCGCATCTCGCCGTGGCGCACGTAGAACGACGCCGTTTCGCCGAGTTCGCGGCTCAGCGTCTCGAGCAACGGTTCGACGACCGGACCGACCCGGAACGAGCGCTGATACAGCGCGGCGAGCCGCAACGGCTCGTGTCCGACCGCGTACTGGCCGTCGTCGAGCTTGCGCATGAAGCCGCCGTGCTCGAGCGCGGCGAGCAGGCGCAGGATCGTGCTCTTGTACAGCCCGGTGCGGCGCGACAGTTCCGCGAGCGACAGCCGGTCGTCGGTTTGCCCGAAGGCATGGAGGATCGCGAACGCGCGATCGAGGACGGCGACGCCGCTGGAGGCGTCGGCCGACGAGTCGGGGGCGGTGCCGGTGGGTTCTGCGGGGAGCGAGGTCGGAGGCACGGCTTGCAGGTCCTTGGGTGACGGTCGATCCACTATATCGTTCTGCCTGATAGAACACAAGTTCCAGAAAATCGCAATTTCACGGGTATACCCCGCTTACAGCCGATTCGACGCGCCTCTAAAGTTCCGTCAAACAGAACGATGTTCTTTTAGATAGAACCATGAGGTGTCGAATGAGCGTTTCCGGGTACCCAGAGGTGCTGGTCAGCGAGGTCGGGCCGCGAGACGGCCTGCAGAGCATCAAGGCCGTGATGCAGACGGCCGACAAGTTGCGCTGGATCACCGCGCTCGCCGCGGCCGGCCTGCGCGAGATCGAGGTCGGGTCGTTCGTGCCCGCGCGGCTGTTGCCGCAGATGGCCGACGTGCGGGAAGTCGTCGCGCATGCGCTGACGATCCCCGGGCTGCACGTCGCCGCGCTCGCGCCGAACCTGCGCGGCGCCGAAAGCGCGTTCGAGGCGGGCGTCCACAAGCTGACGTTGCCGGTCTCGGTGACCGAGGCGCACTCGCTGGCGAACATCCGCAAGACGCCGGCGCAGATGATCGACGAGGTGCGCGCGATCGTCGCGCTGCGCGATGCGCGGTTTCCGTCGGTGCAGATCGAGGCCGGCGTGTCGGTCGCGTTCGGCTGCACGATCGCCGGCGCTGTCTCCGACGACGAGACGATCGCGATGGCGGCTGCGATGGCCGAATGCGGGGTCGACGAGATCGGTCTGTCCGATACGAGCGGCTATGCGAATCCGGTGCAGGTGCGCCGGCTGTTCCAGCGCCTGCAACGCGAAGTCGGCGACAAGGCGGGCGGCGCGCACTTCCACAACACCCGCGGGCAGGGGCTCGCCAACGTCGTCGCGGCGCTCGACGCCGGCGTGACGACGATCGACGCGAGCCAGGGCGGTCTCGGCGGCTGCCCGTATGCACCGGGCGCGACCGGCAACATCGTCACCGAGGATCTCGTGTTCCTGCTGGAGTCGATGGGGATCGACACGGGCATCGACGCCGATGCGCTGCTCGCCGCGCGCGCGATCCTGCACGCGGCGCTGCCTGCCGAGCCGCTGTACGGCCACGTGCCGGACGCGGGGCTGCCGAAGGGATTCCGTTACGCGGACGGCCGTGCGCCGTCGGCGGCCCAGCCGGAAGGTTGCCTGACGGGAGTCGCGCAATGAACGATCGCCAACCGGCTGCGGCGCTGCCGTACGAAGGCGTGCGCGTGATCGAGATGACGCACATGGTGATGGGCCCGACCTGCGGCATGCTGCTCGCCGATCTCGGCGCGGAAGTCATCAAGATCGAACCGATCGCGGGCGACAGCACGCGTGCGCTGCGCGGTTCCGGCGCGGGCTTCTTCGGGATGTTCAACCGCAACAAGAAGAGCCTCGCGGTCGACGTGAAGGATCCGCGCGGGCTCGAGATCGTGCGGCGGCTCGTCGCGACGGCGGACGTGTTCAGCGAGAACTTCAAGAGCGGCACGATGGATCGGCTGGGTCTCGGCCATGCCGCGTTGTCCGCGCTGAATCCGCGCCTGGTGTACGTGTCGCACAAGGGTTTCCTGCCGGGGCCGTACGAACATCGCACCGCGCTCGACGAAGTGGTGCAGATGATGGGCGGTCTCGCGTACATGACGGGCCCCGAAGGCCGGCCGTTGCGTGCGGGCTCGAGCGTGAACGACATCATGGGCGGGATGTTCGGCGCGATCGGCGCGATGGCCGCGCTCGCACAGCGCGAACGCACCGGCCGCGGCCAGCAAGTGCAGAGTTCGCTGTTCGAGAACAACGTGTTCCTCGTCGCGCAGCACATGATGCAGTTCGCGGTGACGGGGCAGGCCGCGTCGCCGATGCCGAGCCGCATTTCCGCGTGGGCGGTCTATGACGTGTTTTCGGTGAAGGACGGCGAGCAGATCTTTCTCGCGGTCGTATCGGACACGCAATGGGCGCTGTTCTGCGATGCATTCGGCCTCGCCGCGCTGAAGGACGATGCGCGTCTTGCAACCAATAACTTGCGCGTGCAGGCCCGCGAGTGGCTGCTGCCCGAACTGCGTGCGCGGCTCGCCGCGCATTCGGCCGCGGAGATCGGCGCGATCTTCGAATCGATCGGCCTGCCGTATGCGCCGATCACGAAGCCGCAGGACCTGTTCGACGATCCGCATCTGCTCGCGACGGGCGGGCTCGAAGCCGTGACGCTGCCGGCCGACGCGAGCAGCGCCGGCCGGCCGGTCGACACGCGCACCGCGCTGCTGCCGCTCACGCTCGCGGGCGAGCGCCTGCGGCTGCGCGCGGCGCCGCCCGCGCTCGGTCAGGACACGTGCGCGTTGCTCGGCGAACTCGGCTATACGCCGGACGAGGCCCGGGCGCTGATCGCAGCCGGCGTCGTTGCCGGGTCGCACGGACACGGCGCGGACGGCCAACCGCCGGGCGTGGCGGCCGATACGCCTTCGCCGAACGAAGTAGCGAGCGCGTAGCGCCGCCGCGATCCATCGAACGAACAAAAGGCGTCCTGCCCGTGCGATCGCGCGGGCGAGGAGCGCCGCATCCACGGAGACAACCATGACATCCGCTTCCCCGGCGCTGGCCGCCGATCGCGAAACCGACGCGTCGATCGAGCAACGGGCCGTGCGCAAGGCCGCGTGGCGTTTCATTCCGCTGCTCGCGCTCGCGTACTTCTTCAACTACCTCGACCGCACGAGCGTCGGGTTCGCGGCGCTGACCATGAACCGCGACCTCGGCTTGACCGCGACGCAGTTCGGCTGGGGCGCGGGGATCATGTTCGCGGGCTACTGCGTGTTCGAGGTGCCGAGCAATCTCGCGCTGTACCGCTTCGGCGCGCGGCGCTGGCTCGCGCGCATCATGATCACGTGGGGGCTGATGGCGGCCGCGACCGCGCTCGCGACCGGGCCGACGAGTTTCTATGCGATCCGGCTGCTGCTCGGCATCGGCGAAGCGGGCTTCTTTCCGGGCGTGATCTTTTTCCTCGCCGTGTGGTTTCCGGCGAGTTACCGCACGCGGGTGCTGGCGTGGTTCACCGTGTCGACACCACTGTCGTCGCTGATCGGCGGCCCGTTGTCGACGTGGCTGCTGCAGCTCGACGGCGTGCTCGGCCTTGCGGGCTGGAAGTGGATGTTCATCGTCGAAGGGCTGCCCGCGTGCGCGCTCGGCTTTCTCGTGCTGAAGCTGCTGTCCGATTCGCCCGCAGATGCCGCGTGGCTGTCGAGCGACGAGCGTGCCGCGCTGCAGCGCGCGTTCGAGCGCGAAGGCGCGGCCGCCGGCCGCAAGAAGCACTTCGGCGTCGCGCTGCGCGACGTGCGCGTGTACGTGCTCGCGCTGATCTCGTTCGGCTTCACGATGGGTTCTTACGGGATCGGCATCTGGTTGCCGCAGATGCTCAAGGCACACGGCATGTCGACGATGCAGACGGGCTGGCTTTCCGCGGTGCCGTACTTCTTCGCGACCGTCGCGCTGCTGTGGTGGGCGAAGCGGGTGGACCGGCGCGGCGGCCCGGTCGCGAACCTGGCGATCGGGCTGGCCATCGGCGCGGTGGCGCTCGGCGTGTCGACCCACTTCCTGACGCTCGGGCCCGCACTCGTCGGCATCACGCTCGCGCTGATTGGCACGATTGCCGGTCGCACGATCTTCTATACGCTGCCCTCGCGCTTCCTGTCCGGCCAGGCGGCGGCCGGCGGGCTCGCGCTGATCAATTCGATCGGCGCGCTCGGCGGATTCGCGGGCCCTTATCTCGTCGGCTACCTGAAGGACGGCTTCGGCACCTTCACGGCCGGGATGCTCGGCCTCGCGATCGTGCTGGCGATCACGACGCTGCTCACGCTGTCGCTGTACGCATTCGACCGGAGCGAATGACATGGATGCGACCATTTCGATCAAACGACGCCGGTTGCTCGGTGCGGCCGCCGCATCGCTCGCGCTCCCTGCATGGGCCGATACGCGCGCGCCGGCTGAAAACGGACCTTCCCGCATGACGACCCAAGGCAACTATCTCGCAGTGCGAAGCGACTGGCTCGCATCTGCGCTCGAACCCGCACTCGATCCGGATCTGCCGATCGTCGATGCGCATCATCACTTCTACGAGCGGCCGGGCTGGATCTACATGCTCGACGACTATCTGCAGGACGCGCGATCCGGCCACAACGTCCAGGCATCCGTCTACATGCAGGCGCTGACGCGCTATCGCGACGCGGGCCCGGCCGAACTGAAGCCGGTCGGCGAGACGGCCTACGTCGCCGGCGTGACGGAGCCGCTGCAACGCAGCGGCCCGGCCGTCGCGAAAGGCATCGTCGGGCACGCGGACCTGCGGCTCGGCGAGCGCGTGCGCGACGTGCTCGAAGCGCACGTCGACGCGGGGCGCGGACGCTTTCGCGGCGTTCGACACCTGAGTACCTGGGATGCCGATCCGACGCTCGCCAACCCGTTGTCGGCGGTGCCGCGCGGGCTGTTGCTCGACCCCGCGTACCGGGCCGGCGTCGCGCAGCTCGCGCCGCTCGGACTATCGTACGACGCGTGGCTGTTCTTTCCTCAATTGCCCGAGCTGTTCGATCTGGCGAAGGCGAACCCCGACACGCGGATCGTCGTCAATCACTGCGGCGGCGTCGTGCGGATCGCGAGCTACGCGGACCAGCGGCCGGAAGTCTTCCAGCGCTGGTCGGCATCGATGCGCGAACTCGCGCGGCTGCCGAACGTATTCGTGAAGGTCGGGGGCCTCGGCATGCGGATCAACGGGTTCGATTTCGAGAAGGGCGCGCGGCCGCCGTCGTCCGAACAGCTCGCCGCCGCGTGGAAGCCGTGGATGCTCACGTGCATCGAGGCGTTCGGCGCGAAGCGCTGCATGTTCGAGAGCAATTTTCCGGTCGACAAGGGCTCGTATTCGTACGTGAACGGCTGGAACGCGTTCAAGCGGCTGGCCGCACACGCGAGCCCGGACGAGCGCGATGCGCTGTTCCGCGGGACCGTCTCGCACGCGTACCGGCTCGGTTGACGCATACCGAGCACGTCGCGTCGCGCTGCTAGCCCGTCTCGACCAGCGCCGCCAGCCGGGCGAGCGCCATGCGCCAGCCGGTCTCGTTGTCGGCCGCCGGCACGCCTGGCGGCACACCGTCGTGCACCGCGTCGACGCGTGTGCCGCCAGCTTCGTCGGACAGCGTGATCGTGATCGTCATCGCGCCGCGCAGCATCGGATCGTCGGTTTCGAACACGTCGATTTCGACGATCCGTTCGTCGGGCACGAGCGTCACGAAGCGGCCGTGATAGGTGTCGGTGTGCGCGGTGGTCTTGCCGGTGCCGTCCGACGGTTCGTCGTAGGTCAGCGACACGCGCAGCGCGCCGCCTTCGCGCGCGTCGTAGGCGAGCACTCGGCACGTCATGCCGTCCGGCACCTTCCATTGTTCGACGGCGTGCGGATCGAGCAGCGCGCGGTAGACGCGCCCGCGCGGTGCGTTCAGGTGCCGGCTGACCCGGGTCGAATGCGTGTGCATCTGCAGCATGTGGCCTCCCGCGGAGCGCGCGCGACGGTGCACGCCGGATGCCGGCGTGTCGTCACGCTTCCTTCAGGAATCCTAGGCGCGCGCGCGGCGGCATGCAATGGCCCGCGCACGTGCGGATTCAGCGCAATGCGGACGCGAATTCGTCGAGCTGCGTGATGCAGGTGTTCCAGCCCTCGAAGAAGCCGAGTGCCTCGTGACGCTCGCGCGTCGCGGCGTCGGGATGCATCACGCGTGCCTCGTAGCGGCAACCGGCGGCGTCATCCGCCATCGTGATGATCGCCGTGAAGCCCAGCCACGGCACCTGCGGCCGCCAGCCGCCCGCGAGCATCGACGTGAACGCGATGCGCGCTTCCGGCACGATGTCGAGGAAGCACCCGGGGTTGTCGCTCGTGCCGCCGTCGGGGCCGCGCATGAACGTGTGGAAGGCGCCGCCCGGGCGCAGGTCGAACGCGCGGACTTCGGTGGTCCACGGTTTCGGGCACCACCATTCCTTCAGCAGTTCGGGATCGGTCCACGCGCGCCAGAGCGCCTGGCGCGGCGCATGCAGCGTGCGTGTGATGACGAGGTCATGAGCTTCGGCGGGGTCGACGTGGTGGGTTGACATGCGCGTGCTCCTCCTGGTGGCGGCGTTCGACGAATTCCACCAGGCGATCGGCGCGCGCTTCCCACAGTGCGCGCTGCGCGGCGAGCCACTGCTCGGCTTCGGCCAGCCGGCCGCCGACCAGCTCGCAGGTGCGCGCGCGGCCGGTTTTCCGGGTCGTGACGAGGCCGCTGCGCTCGAGCACCGCGACATGCTTCATCAGCGACGGCAGCGCCATGTCGAACGGCGCGGCCAGTTCCGAAACGGTCCGCACGCCGTTGCCGAGCGCGCTGACGATCGCGCAGCGCGTCGGATCGGCGAGCGCCTGGAATACGTCGGTGATGCCGGGTTCAAAGTTAGCCATGCGGCTAAGTATAGGCAATGCAACGAGAATTTTCGTCGCTTAGGATGATGGGGAGGTAACACCCGCCGACCGGGCCGGGCGTCGTGTTGCCGGGCTTCGCCGACGTTGCGCGGGGTGCGACCGCACGGCGGCATTCCATGATCCGGGTCGCGACCGGCGCGCATGCGCGGCGGCGCAGCGCCGGGCGAACCGGAAAAGCCGGCCGGCGCCGCCGCGGCTCCGATATATTCGTGCTGGAACACCTCACCGCCACGCCAACGGAATTGCCGCCTCGATGAAACGCTCCCGTATCGCCTTCGCCCTCACGGGCCTGCTCGTCGCGGTGCCGATCGCCGCCTACGCGCTCGTCAAGCCGCTGCGCGTCGTCGCGCCCGCGCTGCTGCCCGGCGTGTCATGCCCGAGCGCGGACATCTGCACCGACGATGCCGCGAAGCTCGGCATCGCGCAGCAGCTCTATCGCGACGGCTACGCGCGCGCGGCCGCGGCCGTCGGCCCGTTTCGCGACGCGCCGCGCGTCGTGTTCTGCTCGACGCGCGCGTGCGCCGACCAGTTCGGTCTCGGCGAACGCGCGGCACTGACGCTCGGGGATTTCGGCGTGGTCGTCGCGCCGCGCGGCTGGCAGACCTACTTTCTTGCCCACGAGCTGATCCACCACCGGCAGGCCGAAGTGCTCGGCAACCTCGCGGTCGCCACCAAGCCGCGCTGGCTGATCGAGGGGATGGCGTATGCGTTGAGCGACGATCCGCGTCATCCGCTGAAGGAGCCGTTCGAGTCGTGGCGCACGCAATTCGCAGCGTGGCATGCGGCGCTCGGCCAGCGGCCGTTGTGGGACGCCGCGAGGGCCGTCCAATAGCGATCGCGCGCGACCGGCGCCCGTCGTGCCGCTACGCCGGTACGGCCGGATCGTCGGGCTGCGCGCCGAGCGTGCGCCGACCCGCGTCGAGGATCTCGTCGGCCAGCGCCGGATCGGTGCCGGCGATCGCGCGCGACAGCACGAGCGCACCGACCATCTGGCTGAAGACGGCGATCGCGTCGCGGCGCGTGTCCGCCGCGGCCGGGCCTTCGGCGGCCACCATCCGTTCCAGCCGGTCGAGATACGCGGCGACGCCGTGCGCGTAGCACGCGCGCGCCGCGTCGGTCAGCCGGGGCGCATCGCCCGCGAAACCCGACAGCGGGCAACCGGCTTCGACGTTGTCGCGATGCGCGGCCGACAGGTACGCCGTCGCCTGCTTCGCGACGCTGCCGGCGTTCGGTGAATCCGCGCGGTCCTGGATCGCTTTCTCCATCACCGCGGCGACCAGCGCATCCTTCGATTTGAAGTGGTTGTAGAAGCCGCCTTGCGTGAAGCCGGCTTCCTTCATCAGCTCCGTCAACCCCACCGCGTCGACACCGCGCACCCGGAACAGCCGCTCGGCGGCCGCGACGATCGCGTTGCGGTTTTCGGCGGCCTGTTGTCTCGAGACGCCCATCGATCCCTCCCTCATTCCGGCAATTGCGTCGATTGAAAAACACAATGGTGATCGCCATTGACGTGTCGGAATCGCGCTGACACAATGCACCGCAAAGACAATGGTGATCGACATTGACATCGAGTGTAGCCGACTTCGCGAATGAAGCGAAGCGACCGGCGCGGCACGGATGGATATCGGTCCCGGTGCGGCGTGGCGTGGGCGGCGGACTGCCCGGCTTCCGGCACGGCACCGGCGGAGCAACGGTTCGGTCCGCGATGGCGGCGTGGTTTATCACCGGATCCCGGGCGCGCGGCGAACCGGCGCGAGCGGGATCCTTTCTCCGAAAGGAACGAGCATGAAGATCGAAGGTGCAGTGGTGTTCGTCACGGGCGCGAACCGCGGGCTCGGCCGCGAGTTCGCGAAGCAGGCGCTCGAACGCGGGGCGCGCAAGGTCTATGCGGGCGCGCGCGATCCGGCCAGCGTGACGCTGCCGGGCGTGGTGCCCGTGAGGCTCGACGTGACCGATCCGGCGACGGTCGCCGCGGCCGCCGATATCGCGCGCGACGTCACGCTGCTGATCAACAACGCGGGCATCGCGCGACTCGGCAGCCTGACCGACGACGGCGCGCTCGACGCGTTGCGCGATCACTTCGAAACCAACGTGTTCGGAATGCTGGCGATGTCGCGCGCCTTCGCGGGAACGCTGGCCGGCCACGGCGGCGGCGCGATCCTGAACGTGCTGTCGGTCGCGAGCTGGGTGAACCGGCCGATCCTGTCGGGCTACGGCGTGTCGAAGTCGGCCGCGTGGGCGCTGACCAACGGGCTGCGGCATTCGCTGCGCGAACAGCATACGCAGGTCGTCGGGCTGCATGCGGGGTTCATCGATACCGACCTGACGGCCGGCCTCGACGTGCCGAAGGCCACGCCGGCCGACGTCGTGCGCCAGGCCTACGAGGCAATCGAAGCAGGGGAGGAGGAAGTGTCGACCGACGAGTTCACGCGGCAGGTGAAGGCCACGCTGTCGTCGGGCGTCTATCTGGAGGAGCCGGCGCCGCGTTGACGCGGCCGGCAACGCGACCCCGCCGCCCGCTCGATGAGCGCGGCGGCGGGGCGTTTCGTCAGACCGTCGTGTCGATGATGCCCGGGATCTTCACGTCCGGGTTCACGTCCGCGTCGTAGTCGACGCCGGCGATCTCAAAGCCGAACAGGCGCAGGAATTCCGTCTTGTAGCCCGCGAAGTCGGTCATTTCGTACAGGTTCTCGTTGGTGACCTTGTCCCACATCGCGACGACCTTGTCCTGCACTTGCGGGTCGAGCTCCTTGTAGTCCGCGCGCAGGCGGCCTTCCTCGTCGATGTGCGGCGTCGCGCCGTACAGGCTGTCCTTCAGGAGCCCGTACACCTGCTCGATGCAGCCTTCGTGCGTGCCCTTTTCCTTCATCACCTTGAACAGCAGCGACAGGTAGAGCGGCATCATCGGGATCGCCGAGCTCGCCTGCGTGACGACGGCCTTCAGCACCGACACGCGCGCGTCGCCGCCATGCGCGGCCAGCTTGTCGCGGATCGACAGCACCTTCTTGTCGAGATCCTTCTTCGCTTCGCCGATCGAGCCGTTCCAGTAGATGTCGTGCGTGATCTGCTCGCCGAGATACGTGAACGCGGTCGTCTTCGCGCCGTCGGCCAGCACGCCGGCTTCATCGAGCGCGTCAATCCACATCTGCCAGTCCTCGCCGCCCATCACGGCGACGGTGCCGTCGATCTCTTCCTGCGTCGCCGGCTCGAGCGACACTTCGCGGATCACTTCCTTGTCGGTGTCGAGGCCGCGGAACGTGACCGACTTGCCGACCGGCTTCAGCGTCGAGCTGATCGTTTCGCCCGTCTTCGGGTGCGTGCGGCGCGGTGCCGCGAGGCTGTAGACGACCAGGTCGACCTTGCCGAGATCCTGCTTGATGGTGTCGATCGTGATCTGCTTGACCTTGTCGGAGAAGGCGTCGCCGTTGATGCTGCGCGCATAGAGCCCCTTTTCGGCGGCGAATTTCTCGAACGCGGCGCTGTTGTACCAGCCGGCGGTGCCCGGCTTCGTCTCGCTGCCGGCGCGCTCGAAGAACACGCCCAGCGTGTCCGCGCCCGAGCCGAATGCGGCCGAGATCCGGGCGGCGAGGCCGTAGCCCGTCGACGCGCCGATCACGAGCACCTTCTTCGGACCGTTGGCGATCGGGCCGTGCGAAGTCACGTAGTCGATCTGTTCCTTGACGTTGGCTTCGCAGCCGACCGGATGAGTCGTCACGCAGATGAAGCCACGCACGCGCGGTTTGATGATCATGGGAGAACCTCTAGTCAGAAAGGCGCGGACGGCCTGAAATCGGAAAAATCCCGCGCATTGTAATGGAAGCGGGCGCAACGGCGGGAAAGGTGAGCCGTGGCCGCGGTCGCAGTCGCCCGCGGGCGGGACGGTCGAGGCAGCCATTCGCGTCGCCGCCCGCTATTTCTCTCTTGACAGAAATAACTGAAAAAACTAAATTCCCCGACATGGAACTCACACCGATTGCCGAACGATTCATCCTCCACTGGGGCGAAATGGGCTCGCGCTGGGGCGTCAACCGCACCGTCTCGCAGATTCACGCGCTGCTGTACCTGGCCGGCCGGCCGGTTGCGGCCGACGAGATCGCCGAGACGCTCAACGTCGCGCGTTCCAACGTCAGCACGAGCCTGAAGGAACTGCAGGCATGGCGGCTCGCGAAGGTCGTGCACGTGCTGGGCGACCGGCGCGACCACTTCGAGACGTCGACCGACATCTGGGAACTGTTCAAGCTGATCGTCGAAGGGCGGCGGCAGCGCGAGATCGAACCGACGCTCACGGTGCTGCGCGATTGCCTGACGAGCCCGGAGATCGCCGACGAGAGCCGCGAAACCGAACAGCGCATCCGCGACACGCTGCAGTTCGTCGAGACGCTCACGACCTGGTCGGACGAGATGCTGCGGCTCAAGCCCGACACGCTGATGAAGGCGCTCGGCATCGGCGCGAAGATCAGCCAGACGGTCAGGCGCAAGTCGTCGAAGTAAGCGGTACCGGACGTGCGGGCACGCAGCCCGCTTTTTTTGAAATTGAAATTTCTGTATTTACAGAAATAACTGTAGGTAAAGGACGAAAATGGACAGGGTATCGCGATCGACCCGCCGGCATGCCGCACCGCGGAGTGCGACATGAACATCCTCGTCTGTGGCGCGAACGGCTTCATCGGGCGGGCGCTGGGCGCGCGGCTCGAAGCCGGCGGCCATCGCGTGCTGCGCGGCGTGCGGCATGCGGTCGGTCCGCACGACGTCGCGATCGACTTCACGAAGGACGTCGATCCCGATGCGTGGCTCGCCCGGCTCGACGGCGTCGACGTGGTGATCAATGCGGTCGGGATCCTTGCGGACCGGCGTGACGCGACGTTCGACGCCGTGCATCGCGCGGCGCCCTGCGCGCTCTTCACCGCGTGCTGTCGTGCCCGCGTGCGACGCGTGATCCAGATCTCGGCGCTGGGCGTCGAGCGCGGCGACACGCCGTATTTCGCCAGCAAATACGCAGCCGACACCTTCCTGCGGACGCTGCCGCTCGATTACCGGATCGTGCGCCCGGCGCTCGTCTACGGCGCTTCCGGCACGTCGGCACGGTTCTTCCGGATGCTCGCGAGCCTGCCCGTGCACGTATTGCCGGCGGGCGGCCATCAGCGGCTGCGCCCCGTGCACATCGACGATCTCGCCGAACTCGTCGCGCGGCTCGTCGATGCGCCGGCGGCCGGCAACCCGGTCATCGACGCGGTCGGCGGCGACGAAGTCGAGTATCGCGAGATGCTGAGCGTCTATCGCGCCGCGCTGGGCTTCCCGCCGGCGGCGCGCATCGCGCTGCCGGGCCCGCTGGTCGGGGCGGCGGCCGCGCTGCTCGGCGCGCTGCCGGGCGCGATGCTGACCCGCGACACGTGGACGATGCTGCGCGGCGGCAACACCGGCGACCCCGCGGCGCTCGCGGCCGTGCTCGGCCGGCCGCCGCGCGGGCTGCGGCATTTCATCGGCGCGGACGCGGCCGCGCTGCGCCGCGACGCGCTCGCGATGTGGCGGCGGCCGCTGCTGCTGGGCGCGCTCGCGATCGTCTGGATCTGGACGGCCATCGTCAGCGCGTTCATCCATCCGCGGCACGACAGCCTCGCGATGCTCGCCCGCGCGCACCTGACTGGCTTGCCCGCGCTGATCGCGCTCTACGCGGCCTGCGCGCTTGACTTCGCGTTCGGCGTGGCGACCGTCGTCGCGCCGTCCCGCCGGCTGTGGGCCGCGCAGGGCGCGCTGATCGTCGCGTATTCGGCCGTCATCGCGGTCACGATGCCCGGCCTGCTCGCCGAGCCGTTCGGCCCCGTGCTCAAGAACGTGCCGATTCTGGCGATCCTGTTGATCCTCTTTTCAGAAGAAGAACACGCATGAACACCTATCTCGTGATCAAGACGCTGCATATCCTGTCCTCGGTGCTGATGGTCGGCACGGGTTTCGGCACCGCGTTCTATCTATTCTTCGCGAACCGCACGCGCTCGGTGCCGGCGATCGCCGCCGTGTCGCGCCTCGTCGTGCGCGCGGACTGGTGGTTCACGACGCCGGCCGTGCTGTTCCAGCCCGCATCCGGGCTGTGGCTCGCGCATACGGCCGGCTGGCCGTGGACGACGCCGTGGCTGGTCGCGTCGATCGTGCTGTATGCGGTCGCGGGCGCGTGCTGGCTGCCGGTCGTATGGCTGCAGATCGAACTGGCCGCGATGGCGAAGCTCGCGCATGCGAACGGCGATGCCGCGCTGCCGGAACGGTACTGGCGCTATGCGAAGCGCTGGGAGCTGCTCGGCTATCCGGCGTTCTTCGCGATGCTGAGCGTTTATTTCCTGATGGTGCTCAAGCCGATGTGAGCGAGGCAGCGCGGCCTGCAACGGCGATTTCGCCTGACGCGCTGTCGATTCTCGCGGGCTCGTGTATAACTTCGACGGGAGCGCGTCCGGGCCGTGTCGCGCCTCCCGAACGCTTCGCATTCGACCTCACAAGGAGCCTGCATGCTGCACATCCTCGGCAAGATCCCGTCCATCAACGTCCGCAAGGTGCTGTGGCTGTGCACCGAACTGAACCTGCCGTTCGAACAGGAAGACTGGGGCGCGGGCTTTCGCACGACCAACGACCCGGCCTACCTCGCGCTGAATCCGAACGGCCTCGTGCCGGTCATCAAGGACGACGACTTCGTATTGTGGGAGTCGAACACGATCATCCGCTATCTCGCGAACCGCTATGGCGGCGACGCGCTCTATCCGGCCGAGCCGCAGGCGCGCGCGCGGGTCGATCAGTGGATCGACTGGCAGGGCACGGACCTGAACCGCTCGTGGGTCGGCGCGTTCCTCGGCCTCGTGCGCAAGTCGCCGGATCACCAGGACCCGGCGGCGATCGCGCAGTCGATCGCGGGCTGGACGAAGCACATGCAGATACTGAACGCGCAGCTCGAAGCGACCGGCGCGTTCGTGGCCGGCGACCACTTCACGCTCGCGGACATTCCGATCGGCCTGTCGGTGAACCGCTGGTTCGGCACGCCGTTCGAGCATCCGGATTTCCCGGCAGTGAAGCGCTACATCGAGCGCCTGGCGACGCGCGAAGGTTTCCAGCAGTACGCGGGCAGCGCGAACCCGTAACGCATCGCATGTCGCGCGCGGCGCGGCGGCGTGATTTGCCGCCGCAGCGCCGCCGCGCCGCGGCCGTCACGAGCCCGATGCCGGTACGGCCTCGAGCACGCGCGCGAGAAACGCCTCGTGATTCCATGCGGATTCCGGCCGCGACAGCCCGAGCCGCACGACCACCAGCTCGCGACTCGGCACCACGCTCACGAACTGGCCTTCATGGCCGACCGCATGAAACGCGTCGACGGGCAGCGGGCTCGCGTGCGCATCGCGATCGTTGAACGGCTCCGGCACCTTCACCCACAGATGCGCGCCGAATTCCTGGCGCGTCGACAGCGGCGTCGCGCGCGTCAGGTAGCGCACCCAGCCTTGCGGCAGCAGCCGCTGCCCGTCCCACACCCCGTCCTGCCGCAGAAGCTCCCCGAAGCGCGCCCAGTCGCGCGCGCTTGCATACATGAACGACGCGCTGCCGAGCGTGCCGGCCGCATCGGGCTCGAACACCGCGCTGCGCATGCCGAGCGGCGCGAACAGCGCGCGGCGCGGAAACGCGAGGTAGTCGCCTTCGGTGCCGCCCATCGCCTCGCGCATCACGCGCGCGACGATCGCGCTCGTGCCGCTCGAGTAGTACCACTGCGTGCCGGGCTGCGCGGCGAGCGGCATGGCCGACGCGAAACGCGCGGTGTCCGGCTGCGTGAACAGCATCACGGCGACGTCGGACAGCGGGTCGTCGTAGTCCTCGTTGAATTGCAGGCCGCTCGTCATCCGCAGCAGCTCGTCGAGCGTGATCGCCGCGCGCGGATCGCCGCTGTCGCGCCATTCGGGCAGCAGCGCCGACGCGTCCGGCGACAGCTTGTGCTGCGCGACGAGCATGCCGGCCAGCGCGGCCGTCACGGTCTTCGTCATCGACCAGCCGGGCAGCGGCGTGTCGGCCGCGAAGCCGGGCGCATAGCGTTCGGCGATCACCTGGCCGCGCCACATCACGACGACCGCGCGGGTGCGCCGCGGCCGCGCCGGATCGGGTTCGTCGAACGCGCGGTCGAGCGCGGCCTGCAGCTTGCGTGCGTCGATGCCGGCGGGCGGTGCGGCCGGCGCCGCTTCGTGCGCGGGCGGCGGATCGGGGACGGGCGGCAGCGCGGCCGGCAGCCCGCCGGGCGACGGTCCGAGCGCGAGCGTGCAGCCGAGCCCGGGCCGGAAGTCCGCCTCGCGTTGCGCGAATCCGGCGAAGGTCGCGACGGCGCGATGATGCTCGGGATCGATCGACGGACGCACCAGCTTCAGCAGCGGATGCACGCCGGCCATGATGTCGACGTCGATCACCGACGCGGCCGGACGGCCCGACACGAACACGCCCGAACACAGCGCCTTCGCGGCATAGCCCGTCGCGATCGGCGCGAGCCGCGACAGCATGTAGCCGGTGTAGCCGAGCGCGGCGGCGAGCGCGACGGCGGCACCGCGCAGGATCAGCGATTTGAGGGGGATCGTCATGCGCGAGCGTCCTCGGTGGCGTGTCGGCCGGCAACGATGGCAACGATCCGGCAGTGTCGCAGGTTCGCGCGAGCGGTGGCAATCGTTGGGGCGGGTGACGCCGGGCGGCGTCGGTCAGGCGGCATGGTGCCCGGCGTCTGCGAATCGCATGTGTCGATCGCGCAGGTTCGAACGGGCCGCACGCGGCCCGTTCGCGTGATGCGTCATTGTGCGTTGCCGTTGTCCGAACGCAGTGTCCAGACCGTCGCGGTATTCGTGTTGTCGTCGACGGCCGCGAATTCCGGCTGGCCTTTGCTGCCGCGCCCGAACGCGAGCCCGAATGCCGCGCCCGGCACGGTATCGACCTGCATCTGCGCGACGAAGCGCCCGTCCACCGTGAATTCGACGATCTCGCTCGGTTGCAGCGGGTCGGGGTTGACCGCGTCGCCGTTCGCGGTCACGAGATGGCCGTTCGGCGCGAGCGCCAGCGCGAGCGGGCCGTGCAGGTGCGCCGCATCGAAGTAGATCATCCGTCCGACGCCGCCGTTGCGATTCGTCGTCGCGGCATTCTGGATCGCGAACACCGCGTTGTCGCCGGTCGAGGCGACATACAGGACGTCGATGTCGGGATCGTACGCGAGGCCGGTCGGGCCGACGACGAGCGCAGCGGGATCGGTCCGGTTCACGTAGCCCGATGCGATGATCTGCGAGCCCGGCAGCATCCTGACGCCGTCGCTGCCGATCATCAGCTCGATCCGTGCGACCGTCCCGTTCAGCACGTTCGACACGAACGCGGTCACGCGCTGGCCGCGGTCGATCACGGTCATGTCCCACGGTCCGTCGAGCAGTGTGGTGCTCGACAGTTGCGTGACGAGATTGCCTTGCGGACCGATGACGAGCAGCGAGCCCGGGGGGACCACGGTCTTGCCGTCCGGTGCCGGCACGTTGCCGACCAGCACGAAGCCGCTGCGCAGCACCGCGAGCGCGGTCGTCAGGCCGACATTGCTGCCCTGGAAGAACGTTGCCGGCGTCTTGCCGGGCGACAGCTTGACGACCGTCGTGCCGGTGCCTTGCGTGTTCGATGCCGCGTTGAAGTTGGATACGACGACGTCGCCCGGTTTCAGCGTGCTCCAGCTCGGCACGCCGCGCGGCACGAACGCGATGCCGTACGGATTGACGTCGCCGTTGGCGGGCACGGTCGACGCCGTGACCGACGAGACCGGCAGGATCGAATTGCCGCCGCCGGCCCACGCGAAAGCCGACGACAACGCGATCAGTCCCGCGCCGCAAGCCGCGCGGCATAGCGTGCGCGCCATCGTGCGGCAGGCGTGGGCGAGGATCGGCGGGTGATCGGCAAACGCGGCGTCAAACACGGGCGGGGCGGGCGAACGACAGGAGGGGAGAGGGTCCATGGCATGACTCCGGTTGATGATCGCGAGCAGTCATCCCGGCTGCCGGCCTGCGCAGCGCGCGGATGTCCGGCGCGGATCCGCAGTCTTGCCGTGCGAGTCCGCACTCGAAATAAACGGATCGCGACGGCCGGATATTCCATCCGGCGACGGGCATTGCACGCGAGTCGGCGCGCATTGTTCGCCGCCATGGCGACACGGCCTGACAAGTTGAAATCCGGACCGCCGTCGGCCGATAATCGTCCGGCATCGTTCCCAGTCAAACCGCAATCGCAAACATCGGAAAACGCCCATGTCCTACGACAACAACAACCCGTTCGCCCGGATCCTGCGCGGCGAACTGCCGTGCGTGAAGGTCGCCGAAGACGACGCGACCCTCGCGATCATGGATCTCATGCCGCAGGCCGACGGTCACGTGCTCGTGATCCCGAAGGAGCCGGCCGCGCAGATTTTCGAGCTGTCCGGCGACGCGGCCGCGGCCGGCATCCGCATGACGCAGCGCGTCGCGGCGGCCGTGCGCGCGGCGCTGGGGCCGGACGGCGTGTTCATCGGCCAGTTCAACGGCGCGGCGGCGGGCCAGACGGTCCCGCACGTGCATTTCCACGTGATTCCGCGCTGGGAAGGCGTCGAGCTGCGGATGCACGCGCGCGACATCGCCGATTCGGCGACGCTCGAATCGGTCGCCGAGCGGATCCGCGCGCGTTTCGTGTAACGCGCAGACGGCGCGTGGTTCGGGCGGCGCCAGCGGGCGCGTGCCGCGACGCCGTGCGCGCCTGTTTCAGCGGTCACACCACGTAACACGTGTAACCGCTCGCGAAACGTGTCCCGGTGGCCCCGGCGCTAGACTCCGCGCATTGCCGCATCGAGCGACGGGAAGGGCCGGTTGTCTCTTCCGTGCCGGCCGTCGCAGGCTGCGACGGCGTGGCTTTCGCGAGATGCAACGTGCCCTCTTCGCCGGGAATCGAGTCATGTACAAAATCCTCATCACCTTTGCGCTGATCGGCGGCCTGTCCGGCTGCTATGTCGCGCCGCCTTACGGCTACTACGCGCCCGCGCCGGCCTACTACGGCTATGCGCCCGCCTATTACGCACCGCCCGTCAGCGTCGGCATCGGCGGCAACTTCCGCATTCGCTGACCGGGCGGCGGGCGCGGGCGCCGCCCGCACGTCGAGCGGCCCCGTCGTTCGACGCTTGGCCGCCGCTTCCCGCACGGACGACTCGCGCGCCGCATGACGGCGCGCGTGCGCATGGCCCGCCCGGGTTCCTATACTTCACAGGAAAGCCCAGTCCGGCGAGGCAGCCATGGCCGTTACGCGCAAGGTCGCAATCGTGGCGAGCGTCTCCACGCTCGTCTATCTCGGGCTCGCCGTGCTCGGCATCGGCGGGTTCGCCGCCTTCTTCTCGCATCCGCAACTGACCGTCATTGCCGTCGCGACGCTCGCGCTGGCCGTCGCCGCGTTGTTCACCGAAGGCAACCTGAGCGCCGGCGAACGCGAGAACCGCGACAACCGCTGGGTGCTCGCGGCGTTCGCGGCCAGCGGGTTCCTGCTCGCTTACCTGCCCGCGCTGACCGACCGGCTCGACGTATGGACCTTCGGCGGCGACACGGTGCGCTGGATCGGCGTCGTGCTGTACGTCGCGGGCGGCGTGCTGCGCATCTGGCCCGTGTTCGTGCTCGGCAAGCGCTTCAGCGGGCTCGTCGCGATCCAGCCGGGCCACACGCTGGTGACGGACGGTATCTATCGGAGAATTCGCAACCCGAGCTATCTCGGCCTGCTCGTCAATGCGGCCGGCTGGGCGTGCGCGTTCCGCTCGGGCATCGGGCTGCTGCTCGTCGCGTTGACGATGATCCCGCTGGTCGCCCGCATCCGTTCCGAGGAAGCGTTGCTGCGCGCGCAATTCGGCGCCGAATACGACGCGTACTGCGCGCACACGTGGCGGCTGCTGCCGGGCGTGTACTGACCCTCGTTCGTCCTGGATGGCCCGGTCAATCCCGGCCGCCTCGTGGCGAATCCGCGATGTGTTGCCACGTGTGTCCGAACCCGCGCGACGGGCGCTTCCGGCACCGCCTTCGAGTGCGGCCGGCCCACGGCCGGAGCCCGTGCCGGCGGGCTTTGCAGGCGGTTTTCGGCAACCTTTTCCGGTCCTGTTGCGGTAAACAACTTGTTACCAGAATGTCGACGGCAAGGGGACACGACCGGTGCTATTCTTCGCCGCAAGCTCATTGAAATGAATTGGTCCGGGATTCGGCACAATGCCGGCATCGACGTCGATCGATTCAGATCGTCGTAACGAGCAGACCTTTGATAACCAGATTGCGAACAAGGAAGAATACGGGAATGTGGAAGAAAATCGCCCCCACTCTCGTCGTCGCCGTGCTGACCGGCGCGACCGCACTGCCGGCAATGGCCGGTGACATGAACAACGCGCTTGGCGGCGCGCTCGGCGGGGTTGCCGGCGCGGCGGTCGGCGGCGCGGTCGGCGGCAGCACGGGCTCCGTGATCGGCGGCGCGATCGGCGGCGGCGCGGGTGGTGCCGTGACGTCGAACCGTCGCGAACGCACCGGCGCGATCATCGGCGGCGCACTCGGCGGCGGCGCGGGTACCGCGGCCGGCAACGCGATGGGCGGCCGCACGGGCGGCCTGCTGGGCGCAGCCGTCGGCGGCGGCGCCGGCGCGGCGCTCGGCGGCAACCTGTCGCGCAACTCGTACGACCGCGGCGACTATGGCGATCGCGGCCATCGTCACCGCAAGCATCGCCATCACCGCGACTGGGACTGATCCCCGCGGGCGCGGCACGGTGCGCGCTTTGCGCACCGGCGCGCCCGACGCGTCGGCACCCGATCCGACAGCCGGCCCGGCAGCTTCAGCCGGGCCGCCGTCGCCGGCAAGACCGGCACCTTCTCCCCTTCGGCAGTTCATGCCCAGCCTCGTTCGACGGCTTGGCGCCTTCTCTCCCGCCTGACTTTTCCCGCTTGTAGACGGCATCTCCCGTTGCATCGACATGCAGCCGGGCAGGTTCGGCCGACCCCGTTTCGATATTGCTGATCGACGCGTTGGCGTCCGGTCATCAGGATTTCCCTCATGCGCCGACGCATCCGCGGCACGCGTTCGCCGGCCGTCGCGCACTGCGGCGGGTAGTGGGAAATCGAATGGATGGCATCGCAACATTTAATTGGTCGATCAGGATCGACTTCGCTATCGTCAACGCTGCCCGCGTACGGACTCGAACCGTGCCGTCCCCCGTGCCCCGCCGCATCACCCCGAGTGTCCGCGGCCCGGCCGCCGGACCCGCAAGCATGGGGCGCCCCGCCCGCTGAACCGGGCGGACCCGTCGCGAAGCCTGGCCGACCGAACGAAGGCGCCCGCGCTTTCAAGCCACCCCGGCAACGATGTCCCGCCGCCGCATGCGTGCCCCACGCGCGTGCCGCGCCTGCCGTTGCGACCCGGGGCCGGACCAACCCATTGCCTGGATGCTTTATGTCTAAGACAACGTATTACGCGCCGCATGGCGGCCACCCGCCGCAGACCGATCTGCTGACCGATCGCGCGATGTTCACCGAGGCGTACGCGGTCATTCCGAAGGGAGTGATGCGCGACATCGTCACGAGCTGGCTGCCGTTCTGGACCAGCACGCGCCTGTGGGTGATCGCGCGTCCGCTGTCGGGTTTCGCCGAAACCTTCTCGCAGTACATCGTCGAAGTGAACCCGGGCGGCGGCAGCGACAAGCCCGAGCAGGACAAGAACGCCGAAGCCGTGCTGTTCGTCGTCGAGGGCGAGGCCGAGCTGACGCTGCAGGGCAAGCAGCACACGCTGAAGCCGGGCGGCTACGCGTTCATTCCGCCGGGCGCCGACTGGACGCTGCACAACGTCAGCGATGCCGCCGTGCGTTTCCACTGGATCCGCAAGCACTACCAGGTCGTCGACGGCATTCCGCTGCCGGAAGCGTTCGTGACCAACGAGCAGGACGTCGAGCCGATCCCGATGCCGGGCACCAACGGCGCATGGGTGACGACGCGCTTCGTCGACATGAGCGACATGCGTCACGACATGCACGTGAACATCGTGACCTTCGAGCCGGGCGGCGTGATTCCGTTCGCCGAGACGCACGTGATGGAGCACGGCCTGTACGTGCTCGAAGGCAAGGCCGTCTATCGCCTGAACCAGGACTGGGTCGAGGTGGAAGCGGGCGACTTCATGTGGCTGCGCGCGTTCTGTCCGCAGGCTTGCTATTCGGGTGGCCCCGGCCGCTTCCGTTACCTGTTGTATAAAGACGTGAACCGTCACATGAACCTGACGCTGAATCCGGCGCGTTAAGCGTCGCGCGCGTCGGACTCGAAAACCCGCCGGTGCATGCCGGCGGGTTTTTTTTATTTGGTTCGTTGACCCGACCTGAAACAGATTGACACTTTTTGCGAACGCGAAGAAGCGCCGGATGGAGCAAGGAATCGAGCGGAAGCAGAACCGGTCGCTAAACCGAAATCAGGCCCGCTACCGCGTGGCCTCTATTACGTTGTCGACAGACAGACTGGCGGTCGCTTGGGACGGCTCCATGATTTTGCGCGCACGGCGCAACGGTTCCGATTCCGGGCACCGCCATCAAGGCATATGGAATCGTCGAGGTCAGGTAATGAAAGCGGTCCGCTACAGCATCAATGTTCTTGCAACGGGAGCTCTCGGCGTGCTGCTCGCGCGCTGGTTCGTCCGACTTCCAATCGAGACGTCGATTCCGTCAACCATCGAATCGGTGATGGCGCTTTTCGGCGTCGACACGATCGCACATGCCGATGATGTTGAAGGAGTCGGGCTCCTTCTCGTTCTCGGTGTTTGCCTTGGTATCGCCGGTCTGATCGTATGGGGCGTGAATCGGTTGATTCAGCGGTCGACGCTCCACGGTTGACCGACCACCTTCGCACGAAGCACCCCGCATGCGATCCGGATCGCGGATACGACTCTCGGCGCCGGGAAATCGGACACCTTCCCCGACGATGCCGACTGTAAAGTCGGTCATACGACCGTGATGGCGAGTTCCTCCGCATACGCATTCAACCGGTCACCTACCCGCACCTTCAGCGTATCGATGAACCGTTTGATCTTCGCGTCGACGAACTGGCGGGACGAATACACCGCGTACACGTTGCGCTGAGCGGTGTGGAATTCAGGCAGGACGCGAACGAGCGACCCTTTACGCAAATCGTCGATTGCCGAGAAAGCGGCGATCAGCCCGATTCCCGCGCCCTCCTGCAGCACCGTGGACATCGCGTCCATGTCGTTGACACTGAAGTGCGATCCCGTTGGACGATACACCGCCTCGCCGGCCCTGCCTTGCAGATGCCACTCGTCCGGTGCGTAATCGACCGTGCTCAGGAGCACACATGTGTGATCGACAAGATCTTCCACACACTCGGGAGCCGGATGCCGTGCCAGATAATCGGGCGACGCCGCCAGAATGCAATGGCTGGCGCCGATCTTCTGGCTCACATACGCCGAGTCCGGCAGTGTGCGCGCAATCACGATCGCAACGTCGAGCTGCTCTTCGAGCAGATTCGGCATCCGCTGCGACAGCATAAGATCGACCGATACTTCCGGGTATGCGCTTCGATAGGCAAGCACGGCTTGCGAAACAAGCTGACGGCCTAATCCCGGAACCGTGTGCACGCGTAATACACCACGCGGCTCCAGCAGCGCGTCGCGGGCTTCTGCTTCTGCCCGCTCGATGTCCGACAGGATCGCAACGCTGCGCTCGTAGAAACGTCGCCCCGCATCGGTGACTACGAGCCGTCGCGTCGAGCGCTGCAGCAACCGCGTGTTGAGATTGTCCTCAAGTACCGAGACCGCTCGGGAAATGTTGCCGACAGTCGTATCGAGGTGGTTTGCAACAGCCGTGAAACTGCCCATCTCGACCACTTTCGCAAACACCGACATGGTGTGAACCTTGTCCATTACGCATCCCTGGCTTTGAATTTTTCGTCGAATCGCTGCGTTTCGGCCCGCGCGAGCCTGTGATCATAGGGCCCGCGCCTGTTTCGTGCAGTCAGCGTGCGACCGCGTGTCGTTTTTGTGCATCCTTTCAATATGCCTTCATGTTGATCGGGGATTTTCTCTCCGGAGACAAGATTCATTCTTTCCGGCCCCCCTAAGTTGCCGTCCGCTTCACGTCTAGACTTGGTCCCGAAGTCAGGCAGTCGGAACACGGACGTTTCATACCCGAGCCCAGCCCGACACGGCGAATCATCCCGGCACGGCGTGGCGGCACGGTCCCCCAATCCGGCTCGCGGCGAACACATATTGAATCGCAATCCTAACCATGAAGGTTAATGCCATGGACATCACTTACGACGCACTTCATCTTTTCATCAACGGCGAATGGATCGGCGCGAGCGAACGCGAAACGGCGCCGGTGATCAACCCCGCCACGCAAATCGAGATCGGCCGCGTCCCGCTGGCGACGGCAGCCGACCTGGATCGCGCCCTGCAGGTCACTGCACAGGCGTTCGACGTCTGGCGCAACACCGTGCCAGCCGAACGCGCGCGCATTCTGAAGCGCGCGGCGGAACTGATGCGCGAGCGCGCCGAGCACATCGCCACCGTCATGACGCTCGAGGAAGGCAAACCGCTGGCGGAAAGCCGTGACGAAGTCCTGCGTGCCGCGGACTACTTCGAATGGTTCGCCGAAGAGGCGCGCCGCATCGACGGCCGTGTGGTGCCGTCCAACCGCCCGGGTGTGCAACAGCTCGTGAAGAAACAGGCGATCGGGCCCGTCGCCGCATTCACGCCGTGGAATTTTCCCGCGATCACCCCGGCGCGCAAGCTCTCCGCCGCACTCGCCGCCGGATGCAGCGTCATCATCAAACCCGGCGAGGAAAGCCCCGCAACGGCGCTCGCGCTGGCACGCGCACTGGACGACGCCGGTTTGCCGAAGGGCGTGCTTCAGGTCGTATTCGGCGTGCCCGACCAGGTGTCGAAGCAGCTGATCGCTTCCCCGGTCATCCGGAAGGTGACGTTCACGGGCTCGGTGCCGATCGGCCGTCTGCTGTCGGCGCGCGCAGCCGAAGGCGTCAAACCCATCACGCTGGAGCTGGGCGGCCACGGGCCCGTCCTCGTATTCAACGATGCGGATGTCGAAAAGGCCGCGGTCGAAGGCGCGGCGAATCGCTTTCGCGGTACGGGCCAGATCTGCATCTCATCGACGCGCTTCCTGATCCAACGCGACGTCTACGACGAGTTTGTCGGGCACTTCGTGCGCGCAGCCAACGCGCTCAAGGTCGGCAACGGCATGGATGCGGGCACGCAGGTCGGGCCGCTGGCAAATCCGCGCCAGCTTGCCAAGATGGAGGAACTCATCGCCGATGCGGTGGAGCGTGGCGCAAGGGTCCTCGCCGGCGGAAAGCGCATCGCGGGAGAAGGGTATTTCTTCGAGCCCACGGTCCTCGCCGACGTACCGAAGGACGCGCGTGTGATGCACGAAGAACCGTTCGGCCCGATCGCGGTGCTGATGCGCTTCGATGCCTTTGCCGACGGGCTCGCCGAAGCGAACCGGTTGCCATACGGGCTCTCCGCCTACGCATTCACGCGCAGTGCGCGCACGGCCATTGATGTAGCAGACGGTCTCGAAGCCGGCATGATCGGCATCAACCAGTACCGCATCGTTTCGACCGAACTGCCGTTTGGCGGCATGAAGGAAAGCGGCCACGGCTCGGAAGGCGGCACCGAGGGCATCGAGTACTACCTCACGCGCAAGTTCATCAGCCAGGCCTGAAGGGGGATCGCCATGTCTCATACGCATTTCGACAGTCCGCGCGAGGCCGCGCGTGCCTTCACGCCGAAGCTCTCGGCATTCGTCGACGACACGCTCTATCCGCGGATCTGGAGCGATCCGGCGCTCTCGCCGCGGGACCGCAGCCTCGTGACCGTCGCCGCGCTGATCGCGGGGGGCCATCTCGACGAGTTGCCGGCGCACCTGCGCCGCGCGTTGGCAAACGGCGTAACCCGCGAAGAACTCGCCGCGACGATCACTCACCTCGCGTTCTATGCGGGGTTTCCTGCGGCAATCTCGGCATCGGCCGCGGCGCAGGCAACGCTCGGCGCGCAACCCCGGTCCGACGATTTCGCCGGCCATTCATCCACGACGCAGGACGGTTTGAAATGAAAGCCATCACATTCAACGAATTCGGCGAGGCCGAGGTTCTCCAGCTCGCCGACGTTCAGGCTCCCGAGGTTCGCCCCGACGATCTGCTGGTACGCGTCCATGCCGCAGGCGTGAATCGCGCGGATCTTACGCATCGGCGAGGAGGATACGGCCGTCCGAACTTCGGCGACTCGACGATCATGGGGCTCGAAATCGCCGGCGAGGTGATCGAGACTGGACCTTCCGTGCAGGGTTACAAGGTCGGTGATCGTGTAATGGGCGTCGTGGGCGGCGGGGCCTATGCAGAACTGGCGCGCATTGACTGGAGAATGGCGATGCCCATTCCGGCAACGATCGACTACGTGCACGCGGCTGCGATACCGGAAGTCTTCGTCACGGCGCACGAAGCGTTGTTGCATCTTGGCCGCTTGCAGCGTGGCGAATCGGTGCTTATTCACGCAGCGGCGGGCGGGGTGGGTTCCGCGGCGGTCCAACTGGCCTACGCAACCGGCGCGACGATATTCGCGACCGCCGAAGCCTCGAAGCTGGAACGGATCGTTCAACTGGGTGTGGACCATGCGATCGACTACAAGACGCAGGACTTTTCGGAAGTCGTCGCAAGCAGGACAGACAAACGCGGCGTCGACGTGGTTATCGACTTCGTGGGCGCGCCGTATTTTTCCCGGAATGTCGCGTCATTGGCAAACGGCGGCCGGCTGGTGCAGGTCGGCATACTCGGCGGCGGCGGTGACGTGAGCGTGAGTCTCGAACAGATCCTGTACCGTCATCTGCAAATCATCGGCACGGTGATGAAGTCGCGCGACCAGCGCGAGAAGCACGCGATGGTTCGGCGGTTTCGCGAACATTGGCTGGACCGCTTTGCGGGAGGAGCGGGCCTGGAGCCGGTCGTCGACAGCGTGTTTCCTCTCGCCAATGCCGCGGCTGCCCATCGACGGATGGAGTCGGCCGTGAACGTGGGAAAGATCATTCTGACGATGACCGAAAACATCTGAAGTGACGCTTGTTCACGTCGCATGCCTGTGCACGAAGCGGTTTGGCGGTTAAGCGGAGCGAAGCGGTCACTCGGCCAACTTGCGTGAGCGACCGCTTCTGGCCGGATACGGTGGTCTTCGCCGCTTTCCCTCGGAAATCCGCTATGGACCATATTTTCATGGTCGTGCACATTGCTACGGACCGAGCGCGATTGCCGCGAGTTGCGCGACCTCCAGCCGCGTATCGGGCGGCAGGCCGTCTTCCATCAACCACAGGGCCGACAGCCCCGACCACGCGAGAATCCATTGCAGCAACCACCGCCGGTCGAGCTGTGCGGCATCCGCAACGAGCACGACGCGACGCTCGAAGCGCGCGGGATCCACAGCGATGTCGTGCGCGGGATTGCAGAACAGGTTCGCGTAGTCGAACGTGCGGTCGCCACGCAGCCCCTTCGGGTCGATCGCCAGCCAGCCGCGATCGCCGAAATACAGCAGGTTGCCGTGATGGATGTCGCCGTGCAGCACGACGTCATCGACGGGCGGCACGGCCAGCAGCCGGTGCGCCGTCTCGGCAGAACGCCGCAGCACGTCGTCGTCCGTGTCGTGCGACAGCAGCGCGTGGAACCAGTCGGGCAGCGGCACGGCCGCGGGCGGTGCCGGTGCGCGATGCGCATGCAGCCGCGCGACCACGCGACATGCGATCCGGATCGCGTCGTCATCGTGTCCGGCGGCGGACAAGCCGGCGAGCGTCGGCGCCGGCTGCGCGCGTTCGAGCAGTACCGCGTCGCTGTCGTGCAGCCACACGCGCGCGGCGCCATCCCCGTTCCACCAGGTCATCAGCGCATTGCCGCGACGCTCTTCGTCGCAGGTCGCGACTTTCAGCATTGCCGGCCGTGTGCGCCAGACGACCGGCAACAGGCCGCCGCTCGCGGTCAGGATCGGGCCGCCGTCGGGAACGAGGCCCCACAGGTCGAGGTATCGATCGAACATCCGACGATGGTACAAGCGAACCGGCTCGCGCGCCCGGTGCGCTCGGCCGTGACGACATGCCATAGGCCTGCGTGCACCGCGCGAGCGGCCCCCGCCGCGCTTTCCTAAATAAAATTTAGCCAGCCAAACTTTGGCTGAAGAATGTTCCGGTTTCGCGCCATCCCTTCGACAATGCGCGCCTTTCGCGACGATCGGCGCCGCTCGCGCGCCGGCCGTCGCGGCACTGAAGAAGGAGCCCGACATGACCGCCCCCACCGCCAACCCATCGCCGCCCCCCGCGCCACCGTCCGCACCGTCACGCCGCCGCCGCGCATGGCGCATGCTCGCGGGCGCGCTGCTCGGCCTGACGCTCGCGTGCGCGGGCATCGGTGCATGGACGATTCACCGCATCTGGACGCAACTGCCATCCGTCGAACATCTGGCCGCCTACCGTCCCGCGCTGCCGCTGCGGATTTTCTCGCGCGACGGCGACCTGTTGGCCGAGTACGGCGTCGAGCGCCGCGAGTTCGTGCCGCTCGAACGCATTCCGCCGCTGATGCGCCACGCGCTGCTCGCGGCCGAGGACGCGAAGTTCTACCAGCACGGCGCGATCGACGTCGGCGGCCTCGCGCGCGCGACCTTCGCGAACGTCGTGACCGGGCAACCGGGGCAGGGCGGCAGCACGATCACGATGCAGGTCGCGCGCAATTTCTACCTGACGCGCGACAAGGTGCTGAGCCGCAAGCTCGCCGAGATCCTGATGGCCATCAAGCTGGAGCGCGAATACGGCAAGGACAAGCTGCTCGAGCTGTACATGAACCAGATCTATCTCGGCGAGCGCGCGTACGGTTTCGCGGCGGCCGCGAACGTGTATTTCGGCAAGCCGCTCGACGCGCTGAGCGCGGGCGAGGCGGCCGTGCTCGCCGGATTGCCGAAGGCGCCGTCCGCGTTCAACCCGGTCGTCAATCCGGCGCGCGCGACCGCACGGCGCAACTACGTGCTCGGCCGCATGCATGCGCTCGGCGAACTCGACGAGGCGACCTATCGCGAGGCGGTCGACCTGCCGATCGCGCTGGCGACCACGCCGCCGCCCGGCATCGTCGCGGCGCCGTACGTCGCGGAGCGAGCGCGCCGGCTGATGGTCGAGCGCTTTCACGACGACGCCTATACGCTCGGCCTCGACGTGACGACGACGATCTCGATGCGCGACCAGCGCGCGGCCGAGGCCGCGCTCGGGCGCACACTGCGCCGCCAGCCCGGCAAGCGCGATGCGCGCAACGGGCTCGAAGGCGCGCTCGTGTCGCTGGATGCGGCGACGGGCGACATGCTCGCGCTCGTCGGCGGCGCGGATTTCGGCCGCAACGTGTTCGACCATGCATTGCAGGCGTATCGCCAGCCGGGGTCGAGTTTCAAGCCGTTCGTCTATTCGGCGGCGCTGGAGAAGGGCTACTTCCCGGGCGTGCTGGTCGACGATACGCAGCGCACGCTCACGCATGCGGAAACCGGCGCGAGGCCGTGGCGCCCGCGCAATTTCGGCAACCGCTACGAGGGCTTCATCCCGGTGCGGCGCGGGCTCGTGCGCTCGAAGAACCTCGTCGCGGTCAACCTGATGCAGGCGGCCGACGCGCGCTACGTGCAGCAGCACGCGGTGGGCTTCGGTTTCGACGCGCAGCGCAATCCGGCGTCGCTGCCGCTCGCGCTCGGCGCGGGCGCCGTGACGCCGCTCGAACTCGCGAGCGCGTACGGCGTGTTCGCGAACGGCGGGATACGGATGGTGCCGCGGCTGATCCTGTCGGTGAAGCAGCGTCATGGCAGCGCGATGTACGAGGCGACGACGCCTGAAGGCACGCGCGTCGTGTCGGTGCGCAATGCGTTCGTGATGGACAGCATGCTGCGCGACGTCGTGCGGGCCGGCACCGCGCGCGGCGCGCTCGCGCTGCGCCGCGACGACACGGCCGGCAAGACGGGCACGTCAAACGGCTCGAAGGACGCGTGGTTCGCCGGCTATTCGTCGGGCATCGTCGCGGTCGCGTGGCTCGGCTACGACACGCCGCGCACGATGGGGCGCGCGACCGGCGCGACGCTCGCGCTGCCGGTCTGGCTCGACTACATGAAGACGGCCGTCGACGGACGTACGCCGGTCGATGCGACGCCGCCGCAGGACGTCGCGCTCGTCGACGGCGATTTCGTGTACGCCGAATACATGCGCGGCACCTGCACCGCCGACATGCCGCCGTTCATCCGCAGCCGTTTTGCCTGTGGCGGTGCGCCGGCGTCCGATGCGCCGGACGGGCGCGGCATGTCCGGCGAGCCGATGCCGGCCGCCGTCGACGCGGCCGAACGCGAACGCGTGCTCGACCTGTTCCGTACCGAAGACTGAGGCGCGCAATGCATACGCTTTATCTAATCGCGATCGTCGCGGAGGCGATGTCGGGCGCGCTGATGGGCATGCGGCGCGGGATGGACCGCTTCGGGCTCGCGCTCGTCGGCGCGGTCACGGCGCTTGGCGGCGGCACCGTGCGCGACGTGCTGCTCGGCCACTATCCGCTCGGCTGGATCGCGCATCCCGAGTACCTCGTGATCACGCTCGCCGCGGCGACCGTCGCGTCGTGGGCCGCGCGGCACGTCGCGCGCATGAAGACGCTGTTCGTCACCGTCGACGCGATCGGCCTCGCGGCGTTCACGATCATCGGCTGCGACATCGGCGCGTCGACGGGCACCGCGCCGATCATCGTCGTGCTGGCCGGTGCGATCACCGGCGTGTGCGGCGGGATGCTGCGCGACCTGCTGTGCAACGAGATGCCGCTGATCCTGCGCGAGGAACTGTATGCGAGCGTCGCGTTCTTCACGGGCACGCTGTACGTCGGGATCCAGCATCTCGGCATCGACGCCGGGTTCGCGACGGCGGTTGCGCTGGCGGCGGGCTTCGCGATGCGGATGCTGGCCGTACGGCTCGGGTGGAAGATGCGCACGTTCGGTGTCGCGGACGTCGAGCGTTGAGCGAGGGTGCCGCACGGACGCGACGATACGCGTGTTCTACGCCGGCACCATGAGCGGCGGCGCCCCGTCACCCGTTTCCACCATCCTCACGGCGAACCCGTAGCACTGCGCGATATGGCCGGGCGTCATCACGTCGCGCGGCGCACCCTGCGCGACGATCGTGCCGTCCGCGAGCATCGCGATCGTATCCGCGTGCCGCGCGGCGAGGTTCGGATCGTGGACGATCGCGAGCACGCCGAGCCGCCACTCGCGCGCGACCGTGCGCACGGTATCGAGCAGCCGGTGCTGGTGCGCGAGATCGAGCGCGGCGGTCGGCTCGTCGAGCAGCAGGTAGCGCGGGTCCGGCTGCGCGTCGTCGTCCGGCCACAACTGCGCGAGCACACGCGCGAACTGCACGCGTGCGAGCTCGCCGCCCGACAGCGTCGTCACGTCGCGGCCGACGAGCGCGTCGGCGCCCGCGCGTTCGAGCGCTTGCCACGCGATGTCGCGATCGCGATGCGCGATCACGTGTCGCGCGCCGCCGCGCCGCGCATGCGGATAGCGGCCGAGCAGCACGATTTCGTCGACGCTGAACGGAAACGCCGGTTGCGCGGCCTGCGGCAGCACGGCGCGCAGGCACGCGAGCCGCCCCGCGTCGATGTGCGCGAGCGGCTCGCCGTTCAGCGTGATGTCGCCGGTCACGCGCACGCCGTTCGGCGCGACGCTGCCGGTCAGTTCACCCGCCAGGGTCTTCAGCAGCGTGCTCTTGCCCGCGCCGTTGCGACCGAGCAGCGCGGTCACGCGGCCGGGTTCGATCGACAGTGACAGGTCGTGCAGAACGGCGCGGTGCCGGCGGGCGACGTCGAGATGATGGGCAGTCAGCATGATGGGGGCATGAAGGATCAGCCGCCGAGCGCGCCGCGGTTTTTCCACAGCAGCGCGAGAAAGAACGGCGCGCCGAGCAGTGCGGTGAGCACGCCGAGCGGAATCTCGGCGGGTGCGGCGACGGTGCGCGCGGCGAGATCGGCGGCGAGTGTCAGCAGCGCGCCGAGCAATGCGGCGCCGGGCAGCACGACGCGCTGGTCGGGGCCGCACGCGAGGCGCACGCAGTGCGGCGCGACGAGGCCGATGAAACCGATGATGCCCGCGCACGACACGAGCGCGCCGACCGCGAGCGCGACCGCGACGAGTACGCGCCGCTTGAGCCGCTGCACGGGCACGCCGAGGTGCAGCGCCTCGGTTTCGCCGAGCTGCAATGCGTTGAGCGCGTCACGGTCGCGCGCGAGCAGCACGCAGCCGATCGCGACGTACGGCGCGACGGCCGCCAGCGCGGACCATTGCGCGCCGCCGAGGCTGCCGAGGCTCCAGAACGTCAGCGAACGCAACTGCGCGTCGTCGGCGACGAACGTGAGCAGGCCGATCGCCGCGCCGACCAGCGCGTTGATCGCGATGCCGGCGAGCAGCAGCAGCGGCAGCGCGAGCCGGCCGCGCGACGCGGCGAGCCGGTAGACGAGCGCCGCGACCGCGAGCGCGCCGGCGAACGCGGCGACGGGCAGCACGGCCGCGCTCGCGTGCGCGGCGAACAGCGCGGGGCCGAGCACGATCGTCGTCGTTGCGCCGAGCGCCGCGCCGCTCGACACGCCGACGAGCCCCGGGTCGGCGAGCGGATTGCGGAACAGTGCCTGCATCGCGGCGCCGGCCGCGCCGAAGCCGCCGCCGACCAGCAGCGCGAGCACGACGCGCGGCGCGCGGATGTCGAACAGCACCGCGCCTGCCTGCCGGGCGGCCGGGTCGCCGCTCAGCGCGGCCCAGGCCTCCGCCAACGGAATGCGGTACGCGCCCACGCACAGCGCGATGACGGACATGACACACACGAGCGCGGCCAGCGCGGCCAGCGCGAACGGTACGAGGCGGCGCGACGCGCCGACGCGCGCGGCACCGGCATGCGATACGTGCGACCGCGCGGGGAAAGGCGAAGCATGAACAGGCATCGGGACGCTCCGGAATCAGGCGAGCGCATCCGACAGGCGCCGGTGCAGGGTCGTGACGGCGAGCGGCAGGCGCGGACCGAAGCCGAGCAGGAACAGCGCATCGAGCGACACGACGCGCCGTGCGCGGCCGGCCGGCGTCGCGCCGAAGCCGGGCGCGGCGAGCAGCGCGGCGCGGCCGCCGACCGCCGCGAGCCCTTCGTCGGAGATCAGCACGATGTCAGGGGCGGCGGCGGCCAGCGCCTCGGTCGTCAGCGGCTTGTAGTGATCGAAACCCTGCATCGCGTTGCGCGCGCCCGCGTAGCGGAGCATCGCGTCGGCGGCCGTGCGCTGGCCGGCGACGAGCGCCTGGTTGCCGGTATGGTTCAGCACGAACAGCACGCGCGGCGGCTGCGCGCCGCCGGGCACGCGCACGGCGACCGCGTCGCGCGCGGCCTGCCAGTCGCGATCGAAGCGTTGCAGCAGCGCGGTGCCCGCGTCGCGCACGTCGAGCGCCTGCGCGACGCCGGTGATCTTCGCGCGCACGGAATTGACGTCGTGCCGCTCGTCGAACGTCGTGACCGCGACGCCCGCGCTTCTCACCTGCGCGATCGCGGCGGGCGGGCCGGCCTCCGCCGACGCGAGCACGAGATCGGGCCGTAGCGACAGCAGCCCCTCGGCCGACAGCGCGCGCTGGTAGCCGACCTTCGGCAGGCGCTTCGCGGCGTCCGGGTACGTGCAGGTCGTGTCGGTGCCGACGAGCCGGTAACCGCGCGCGTCGGCACCGCCGAGCGCGAACGCGGTTTCCGCAAGCGCACCGCCGATCACGACCACGCGCTTCGGCGCGGCTTGCGCGAGCGCTCGGCCGGGCAGCGCGCCCGCGAGCGCGCTGGCGATCGCGCCCGCGAGCACGACGCGGCGTCGCGGCTGGAACGATCGCGCGCTCACCGCGCGTCTCCGCGTGCCGCCGACGGCAGTGTCGCGACGAGCGCGCGCCAGTCGTCGCGTTCGACCTTGCCGGGCTTGCGTTCGCCGAACAGCAGCGCGACATGGTCGCCCTGCCGGTCGAACAACTCCAGCGACGTGACGATGCCGTCGCTCGTCGGCTTCTTCACGACCCACGCGGCGGCGATCAGGTCCTCGCGCACGTGCAGGTTGAAGCCCGGGTCGAGCACGTTGATCCATGCGCCGACCTCGCGCACGTTCGCGACGGGGCCCGTGTGGATCTGGATCATCCCTGCATTGCCGACGAACACCATGATCGGCTGGCCGCTGCCCGCTGCCCGTTCGAGCACGTGACGCAGCGCGCGCGTCGCCTCGACCGGATACGCGTACCGCGGCTCGGCGAGGCGCAGCGCCTGCATGCGGCTCACGCCGAAGCGCTGCGTGATGCCGAAGAACTGGTGCGTGTCGGTCATCGCGTCCCATGCGGCGCGAAAGCCTGCGACGTCGATCCCGGTATCGGCCCGCTCGGGCGTTTTCGGTGCGGCGGGCACGACGTCGAGCCCCGGCTCCTGCGACGCCGCGCGCCAGCGTTCGACGAACGCGTCGTACGCCGCGTGATCGCTGTGCGCGCGCAGGTAGACCTTGTGGATCGCATGACCCTGCGCGTCGAAGAACTGCAAACTCTTCAGCGGACCGTGCGCGGTCTCGTCGTGCACCGCGAACGCGGACGCCCAGTGACGGTAGAAGATGCGCAGGTCGATGTCGCCGAGCGCGAGGCCGACCGGGCCGTCGTGGCTCATCTGCGCATATTCGCCGTCCTTCTCGTGGACGGCCGTGTCGTTGCGCGTGAGCGCCATCACGCGGCCGAGGCGCGGCATTTCCTCGAACATCGCCGGAAAGCGCGCGTCGAGCCGCACCACGTGCTCGCCGACGAACGCGGCGAGCGCCTCGCCTTCGCTGACGCCGAGCGCCTGCGCGACGTCGCGGTTGCGCAGCTGGCGCTCGGCCTTGAGCTTGACGAATGCGTCGCGCAGCGCGGCGGACGCGCGGGCCGGCGTGGCCGGCTGGCCGGGAAGGGCGGAATGCATCATGTCGGACTCCTTCAAGTAACGGTTGGGCAGGAACGCGCGATCGCGCGCATCAGAAATCCACTTTCATGCTGACGGCGACGGTGCGTCCGGACGACGTATACGCGTCGAGCACCTGCGAATCGGCGGCGATGCCGCGCACGTCCGACCAGTTCCAGTATTTGCGGTCGAACAGGTTGCGGATGCCGATCGTCGCGCTCACATGCTTGTTGAAGCGGTAGCCGCCGCGCAGGTCGACGACGAACGACGACGGCGGCGCGAAGCACGCCTTGTTCGAGCAGTCGGACTTGTCGATGTCCTTGTCGCGTTTCGCGGCCTGGTACAGCAGGTCGGTCTGCACGAACCAGCGTTCGCCGGGTTCGTAGCGCACGCCGAACACCGCCGAGAACGGATTGATCGTGTTCAGCGGCTGGCTCGCCGCGCCGTCGTTCCGCGTCGAGCCCCTGGTGAACGCCATCGCGGTCTTCAGCGTGATGCCGTTCGGCATGATCCATTCGGCACGACCTTCGAGGCCATGGATGCGCGCGTCGGCGAAGTTCACGTACTGGAACACGAACGGGTCGGTTGGCCGGCCGCCGCCCGCGATCGTCGTGCGCGCGATGAAGTTGCGGTAGCGGCCCGTGAACGCGGCCGCGCTGTAGCGCAAGACGCCGTAGCCGGTGCCGGCCTTGCCGCGCAGGCCGGCTTCGAACGTGTCGCTGGTTTCGGGCTTCAGGTTCGGATTGCCGATCGACGTGTAGCCGTACACCGGGTTCGAGAAGCTGCTGTTCACCTGGTCGGGCGTCGGCGCGCGGAAGCCGTGCGCGTACTGTGCATACGGAATCAGCGCGGGCGTGATCTCGTAGAGCACCGCGACGCGCGGCGACACTTCGTTCGCGCTCGTCGACACCGCGGTGCCGGTGAACAGCGGATCGTTGCGCGTCGGGCTCAACCGGTACGTGTCGAAGCGCAGCCCCGGCGTGACGAGCAGGCGGCCATAGCCGACCTGGTCCTGCACGAACGCGCCGAACAGCGTGTAGTCGGTATCGGGAAACGCCTTGTTCGGGAACGCCTCGCCGACGCCCGGCACCGTGCCGTCGCGCAGGTTCGTCACGCGCGACACGCTGCCGTCGACGCCATACAGCAGCTTGTGCGCGAGCGGGCCCGTCGAGAAGCCGCTTTCGGCGAACGCGGCGCCGCCGAACGTGCGCTCCTTGTACTGGTTGTCGCGCGAGCGCGATTTCAGCGGCGCGCCGCGCGTCTCGAACGCGTATTGATCCTGCTTCGCATCCTGGTAGTAGAACTGAACGTGTGCGTTCTGAAACCAGCGCAACGCATCGTCGCGGAAGTCGTAGTCGATGCTGAAGCGGTTGCGCTCGAGCCGGTCGTGCGTCGTGAGCCCGAGCGTGCCGGGCGGGTTGATCGCCGACAGCACGTCGGTGCTCACGCGGCGCTGCACGGTTTCCGCGGTGAATTTGATCGTGTCGCGCGCGGTGGGCGTCAGCACGAGCTTGCCGAGCAGCGATTCCGAATAGACGTCCTGCGGGTTCGACGTCGTGCGCAGCGTGCTCGCGGAATTGTTGCCGCCGCGCGTGTCGACCTCATGGCCGCGCCGGCCGTCGGCGACGATCATCCCCTGCACGCGGTCGTTGCCGGCCGCGGCCGACACCGTCGCGCCGACGCTGCGGTCGGCCGAGTCGTAACCCGGCCGGAGCGAGAAGTAGGTGGGTCTGCCGTAGATCGACAGCAGGTCGCGCGGGTCCTTCGTGATGAAGTTCACCGCGCCGGTCAGCCCGTCGCTGCCGTACAGCGCCGATGCCGGCCCGCGCAGGATCTCGATGCGCTTGAGCATGTCGAGATCCGCGTAGTCGCCGCGGCCGGCTTCGAGCGGCCCGAACGAGAACGCGTTCGGCAGGCGGATGCCGTCTTCCATCAGCAGCACGCGATTGCCTTCGAGGCCGCGGACGTTGATGCTCGAATCGCCGTCGCGGCCGCCGCCGAGCGCGGCGCTGCCGGGGCGGTACGCGGTGCGGCGCACCGTGACGCCCGGCTCGTAGCGCAGCGCGTCCTTGATGTTGGTGGCCTGCTGCTCGTCGAGATCGTCGTCGGTGATGACCGACACGGATGCAGCCGTGCGGCTCGCGGCGGTGGCGGTGCGGGTGGCCGTGACGGTGACGGGGTCGAGCAGCGCCGCATCGCCGCGCGCGGGTGCGGCGGCGGTCAGGACGGCAGGTGGCGGGTTGGCGCCTTGCGGCGACGAATCGGCGTAAGCCGGGGCGGCGGACAGGCCGAACGCGCCGAACAGCGCGGCACAGATCGGCCGCCGCGCCAGCGGATAGCAATGCACAGGTGGTCTCCCATTGACGATGACTAGCCCGAAGGCTGGCTGGGTGACGCGTTCACCTGGCTGGCCCGTTCGCGCGCGGCAGGCGGCGAACGGCGAATTGAAAGGGAATTGATGATTCGTTCAGTGTAAATGAGAACTATTATCAATACAAGAACGGAAAGCGGCGTCTGCGGACGTGCGCCGCCGGCGCGGACCGGACGCGCCGCGCAGGGGCAAATTCGGGAGAAGCGGGCCGGCGCGGGTCCGTTATCGGCGTGAGCAGAGGCCCTATGCGAGCGATTCGATGCGAATCAGCAGGTTGCGCGCATGCGCGATGAACGCGTCGTGTGTCGCGCGATCGCCGTGACCTTCGAAGCCGGCCTGTTCGGCGAACGCGAGCTGTTCGGCGTAGAGGTCGACGAGCGCGCTGCGTGCGTCGGGCGGAAGCGCGCGGATCATCGTGACGAGCAGCAGTTCCTGCGCGCGCAGCATGCCGGACAGCGATTGGGGGTTCATTCCGACCTCCTCGAACGACGCGGCGGCGTGCCGCTCATTTCATAGTAGGTGGTCGGCGCGCGCAGCGGAAATCAGCCGGCAGCCGTCGCCGTCCGTGCATCGCGCACGACCTGCGCGACGCGTTCGACGAATTCGGGGTCGACGCTCGACAGCGCTTCGCGCTTGCCGTCGGGCATCTCGACCATCAGCCGGTACGTGATGTCCTGCGTGGTCCAGGCGAGATAGCCGACGACGGCGAGCATCACGCCGACGACCAGCGCGGCGCTCGATCCGCCGATGCCGCCGGCAATGGCGGCGACCACGCCGATCAGCGAGATCAGCGACGGCACGAGGCGATTCTTCGGGATCTTGACGACGTCGACGTTGCGGATGTCACGCAGCGGGAAGACCTGCCCGGCGGCCGACAGGCCGTTGCGCGTGACCATCACGCCGCGTTCGTTGAATGCGTTTTCCATCGTATGGTGCGTGGACGAAAACGCGCAGCGTAGCAGACTTCGTTGCCGCGTCAAACGAGACCGAGTGCCGCACGATGCGTGCGGGCCGGCCGCGCTGCGGGCAGGGACGGGTAGCGAGGCGTAACAGGGGGAAGTCAGAACTGCAGCTGGCCGTCGCCGTACAGGCGGCCCGGCACGTGCGACGCGACGACCTCGGCGATCTCTTCGTCGGTCGATTCGGCCGGTACGATCTGGCGCCGCGCGGGCGCGTCGAGATGCATCGTCCATTCGACGAGCCGGTACGGGCGGCCCCATGGGCGCTGCATCGCCACCGACACGCGGCAGCTCTGGACCGGTAGCGAATGCTGACGCGTCAGAATCGCGTGCAGATGGCTGAAAACGGTATCTTCGATCATCTTGGCCTCCGATCCTGTCTTGCGGGCAGTTGATGGCGGTGCCGTAGTGGGTCTCAAAAAAAAGAAGCCGCCGATGCTCAGGCGGCCAACAGGGGGGGTGAGAGCATCCTCTCAGCCCAGAATTAAGCGAAACTTAAAAGCCCATAAAAAAGCGCCCCGCATGGAGCGGGGCGCTTCGTGCCGTCGTCATCCGCGCGATGAGCGGACGAGTTAAGCGGATGCTTTAGAACTTGTGGCGGATACCGACGCGCGCGGCGATCTGGTTCGTCGCACCGTTGCCCGACGTGCTGAAGTAGCTCGTGCTCGAGCCGATCTGCGCCTGCACGTTGTTGCCCGACGCCTTCTGGCCGATGACCAGCGCGTACACGTCCGTACGCTTGCTGAGTGCGTAGTCGAGGCCGAGGTTGCCCTGGTTCCAGTGTGCCGAGTTGCCGCTTTGCGTGGCGTTCGTGTACGTGTAGCCGACGGCTGCCGACAGGGCCGGCGTGATCGCGTACTTCACGCCTGCTTCATACGCGTTGTAGAACGTGCCCGATGCGCCAGCCGCGATCGGGGTGAACTGCGTGCGCGTCCAGAGCAGCCATGCCGTTGCCGGCCCGAAGAGGTAGCGGCCACCGACGCCGTACGTGCGCAGGTCGCGGATGTTCGTCAGCGCGATGTTCGCGATCGACGTCGAGAATGCCGGCGTCGACTGGCTCGGGAAGCGGATGTCCGTGTAGGCGGCGCCGAGTGCGAACGGGCCGTTCGCGTAGTTCAGGCCGAAGCTGTATGCGCGCGACGAACCGGCCGTCGTCGTGGTGCCCGTCGTGGTCGACGGTGCGCCTGCGAAGTCGGTCGAGTTCGAGAAGCCGTACAACGCGCCGAACGTGAAGCCGGCGTAGTTCGCGCTCTGGAACTTCACCGAGTTGTTGATGCGGCTCGACGTGAGCTGGTCGACGTCGTTCACGTGGTACGCGTAGTTACCCGCGACCGTGTTGCCGCCCGTCGAGTAGTTCGAGCCGAGGATGTCGGTCGAGAACGAGTACTGACGGCCGAACGTGACCGTGCCGTATTGCGCCTGGCTCAGGCCGACGTACGCTTGACGGCCGAAGATCGCGCCGCCCTGGCCGATCGTGCCGTTGCCGCTGTTGAAGCCGTTTTCGAGCACGAAGATCGCCTTCAGGCCGCCACCGAGGTCTTCGGTGCCGCGCAGGCCCCAACGGCTGCCTTGGGCCACGCCGTCGTCGTACTTGAACAGCTTGCCGCTGCCGCCGTTCGCGGTCTTGCTGTGGTTCACGTAGCTGATACCGGCATCGATGACACCGTACAGGGTCACGCTGCTTTGTGCGTGCGCCGTGCCAGCCGTTGCTGCGAGGATGGCGATGGTCAACAGTTTCTTGTTCAAAGGATTCTCCGAGCGAGTAAATGGCGTGTCCAGTTGCGGTTCCGGCGCTCTCTATGGGCGCTTTCACGGACCGGTCGCAACTTTATCGGCGGGCCACGTAATGAATGTGACAGCCTTTGTCATATGACAAATCTGTGGTGCCGATGCGACATTGGATTCTGCCCGGTTGTACAGCAGGGAGTTATACCGATTCCGCCTGAGATTCGATCGGAGTGAGGAATATGCACATGAAATAAGCTTGGTTGGTGCCGGTCCGGCCCCGTGCCACGATGCGCGCTTCAACAACGACACGGGACAAGAGGACACCATGCGACGTTCGATCCTGACCGGCCTCGGCGCGCTTGCCGCGGCGCTGGCCTTTGCCGCGCCCGGCGCGCACGCCGATTCCCAGACGCTGAAGATCGGCACGATGAGCGGCCCCGACGCGCAGATCTGGACCGAGGTGACGAAAGTCGCCGCACGCGAAGGGCTCGCGATCAAGGTCATCGAATTCAACGACTACGTGCAGCCGAACGCGGCGCTCGATGCGGGCGACCTCGATGCGAACGGCTTCCAGCACCAGCCGTTTCTCGACAGCCAGATCAAGCAGCGCGGCTACAAGATCGTCAACGTCGGGCTGACCTACACGGCGCCGATGGGCTTCTATTCGAAGAAGCTCAAGTCGCTGAAGGACTTGCCGGCCGGCGCGAAGGTCGGGATCCAGAACGATCCGTCCAACGGCAACCGCGCGCTGCTGCTGCTGCAGAAGTACGGCGTGATCAAGCTGAAGCCGGGCGTCGGCAGCAACGGCGTGAACGCGACGCCGCTCGACATCGCCGAGAACCCGAAGAAGATCAAGATCGTCGAACTTGACTCCGCGCAACTGCCGCGCGCGCTGCCGGACCTCGACGCCGCATCGATCAACACCGACTACGCGGTGAAGGCCGGGCTCACGCCGGTGAAGGATGCGATCGCGATCGAGGACCTGCGCGGGCCGTACGCGAACCTGATCGCGGTGCGCGCGCAGGACAAGGACAAGCCGTGGGTGAAGAAGCTCGTCGCGGCCTATGAATCGGACGACGTGCGCAAGTTCATCGACCAGAAGTTCGGCGGCGCGATCGTGCCGGCGTTCTGAACGCTGCGCCCGGCTGCCCCCCGGCCACGTCGCCGGGCATGCCGCCGGACCGAAAAGCAAATCGCCCGCGCAAGCGGGCGATTTCGTTGGTGCGCGTCGCGATGCGGCGCGCGGGCCGGCCGTTCAGGCGGCCTGGACCGGAGGCGACTCAGGCCGACAGCAGCGACCCGGTGCGGATCGGATTCGCGCCGGCAATCCGCGCGACTTCCATCCCGGCGGTCGCGAAGCGCACGATCTGGCGCGCGTACAGCACGCCCGACACGCTGCTCTTCAGCGTGATCACGCGATCGGTCAGCGGATCGACGATGTCGGCCACGTCCTGGCCGGCCTCGATCCATGCGCCGACCGGCGTGCGGAACACGATCACGCCGGACACCGGCGCGACGAGCGGATCGGTGCCCGCGAGCGGCGTGGCCGGATGCGCGAGCGGCGGCAGCGGCGCGGGCGTGCCGTCGATGACGCCGCGCTCGGTCAGGTATTCGACGATCGCTTGTGAGTCCTTCTCCGCGAGTTCGTACGACACGTCGCGCTCGCTGCGCAATTCGACCGTGACGGAAATCGCGCCGTTCGGGATCGGGAAGCGATCGCCGAACCGGTTGCGCAGATCCGACCAGCAGAAACTGTGGATCTCGTCGAACGGGTTGCCGACCGAATTCAGCGCGAGCAGCGACGCCTGCGCGTCCAGGTAGCGCGACAGCGGCTCGACGTCTTCCCACAGATCGGGGTTCGTATACAGGTGCATCACCGCGTCGCTGTCGCAATGCAGGTCGAGCACGATGTCGGCGTCGAACGACAGCTTCTGCAGCGCGAGGCGCTGCGATTCGAGCTCGGTGCGCGGCTTCTGTTCGTCGAGCGCCTCGCGCATCGCGGCGCGTACGGCGGCGAGGTTGCGCTGCGCGTCGTTCGTCAGGCGGCCTTCGATGCGCGGCAGCACGAGCGCCGCGAGATCGTAGAAATTGCGGTTGAAGTTCTGCATCGAGCCGAGCTCGAAGCGGCCGAGGTGATCGCCGAACACGTGCTGCGACAGGCCGATCGGGTTCGGCACGGGGACGATGACCACTTCGCCGCGCAGCTTGCCGGCCGTCTCGAGCGCGGCGATCTTGCGGCGCAGCAGCGCGGCGACCAGCATGCCGGGCAGTTCGTCCGCGTGCAGCGACGACTGGATGTAGACCTTCCTGCCGCCGCGCGGGCCGTAGTGGAAGCTCGTGATCTGGCGTTCGGTGCCGACGGCGGGGGAAATCAGCGGATGGGTCTGCGTTTGCATGATGAGGGGAGGGCGGCGCAGCCGCGAGTGATCCGGTATGCGTGGAAGATCGATTGTACGTTGCCTTCCGCGAACCTATCAAACCGCGCGCCGGCCATGTCGATTTCCTTTACGAATCATCGGGTTGGCGCGTAAAAAATAACGGCGCCGCAGCCCTTCGTCCCCGCGTGTCGCGCGGCCTTTCATCGCGCGCGAGCAAAAAAAACGGGCTCCTTGCGGAGCCCGTCTGCGCGGTCGCGAGGCGCGCGTTGCGCGGTGTTACTTGCCGTACACGTCGAAATCGAAGTACTTCTTCGCGATCTTGTCGTACGTGCCGTCCTTGCGCATGCCGGCGATCGCGCCGTCGATCTTCGCCTTCAGGTCGGTGTCTTCCTTGCGCAGGCCGATGCCGGCGCCGTTGCCGAGCGTCTTCGGATCGTCGATGTCCTTGCCGGCGAAATCGAAGTTCGCGCCGCGCGGCGTCTTCAGGAAGCCGATTTCAGCCTGCACCGCGTCCTGCAGCGCGCCGTCCAGACGGCCCGAGATCAGGTCGGCGTAGACCTGGTCCTGGTTCTGGTAAGGCACGACGTTCACGCCCTTCGAGGCCCAGTACGTCTTCGCGTAGGTTTCCTGGATCGTGCCCTGCTCGACGCCGACCGACTTGCCCTTCAGCGATTCGGCCGTCGGCATCAGGCCGGCGCCCTTCTTCGCGACGAGGCGCGTCGGCGTGTTGAACAGCTTCGACGAGAACGCGATCTGTTCCTCGCGTGCCGGCGTCATCGACATCGACGACAGGACGCCGTCGAACTTGCGAGCCTTCAGTGCGGGGATCATCCCGTCGAAGTCATTCTCGATCCACACGCACTTCGCGTTGATGCGGCGGCAGATTTCGTTGCCGAGATCGACGTCGAAGCCGACCACCTTGCCGTCAGCCCCTTTCGATTCGAAAGGCGGGTAGCTTGCGTCGACGCCGAAGCGTACGGTCGTCCAGTCCTTCGCGTATGCAGTGCCGGCCGATACGGCGAGCAGGGCCACGGTCACAGCCGCAAGAATCTTTTTCACTCGGTGACTCCTCGTTTTGTTCGATGGGTGCGCGGTTGTGCCGCGCCGTAAGCCTTCGGTCCGGCGCGGCTTCGCGTCGGACTGTCCGTTTCGCTGCCCGATGCGGGCGCGCGACGTGCGCAAGATTATCAAGACAAAATACCGGCAGGGCGCCTAGGACAAGCCCCGATACCGGACCCGACGGCTGCGCATGCGGCGCGCGACCGTTTCAGAGGAAGGAACGATTCAACCTAGCGTTTCGTTGACCGCGCGCTGCAGGCAGGTGACGAATTGCGATACCGCCGGCGTCGGCAGCAGGTCGCGGCGCGCGATGATCGACAGGTCGAAGCGCGGCATGCTTTCGTCGAGATCGGCCGTGCGGATCCCGAGCGGCGCCACCATCGCGGCCAGCGGGCGCGTGAAGCAGCCGATCACGTCGGAGCGGGCGACGAGCCCGAGCGTCACCGCGAACGACATCGGGGAGCGCAGCAGGCGCTTCGGCAGCGGCAGCCCGCGCGCCTCGAACATCCCGACCATCACGCTGTGCGGAAACTGCTCGGCGCCGACCGTGACGATCCATTCCGCGTCGAGCAATTCCTCTAATCGGCGCGCGTGCGCGAGCGGGTGGCCTTCGCGCATCACGACGGTGAACTCGGTCGACAGCAGCGGGACCTGCGTGAAATCGCGGTCGAGCGCGGGCACATGGTGCATCGCAGCGATGTCGAGCGTGCCGTTGCGCAGCTGCGCGAGCGCGTCGGGCACCGTCACTTCCTCCAGATGCAGGTTCACGTTCGGCATCGACCGGCGGAAGGCGGTGACCGCGTGCGGCAGCGCGGTCAGCGCGATCGACGGCATCGTGCCGACCGCGACGCGCCCCGACATTTCCCCTTTCACCTGCTCGACGGCCTCGACGGTGCGGCGCATGTCGCCGAGCAGCTGCTCGGCGCGCGGCAGCAGCGCGTGGCCGCACGCGGTCAGCTCGACGCCGCGCACGCTGCGCACGAGCAGTTCCGCGTTCAGCGCCGTTTCGAGTTCGCGGATCGTGTGCGTGATCGCGGGCTGGGTGACGCCGAGCTCGCGCGCGGCGGCGCGCAGGCTCTTGTGATGCGCGGCGGAGACGAAGGCCTGGAGCTGCGCGATGTTCAGGTGGTTGCGGATGCGGGTCATCGATCGGTTCGGATCTGGCGGCGGGCCGGGGCGCCGGCGCGAAGATCGATAGGGTAGCGCGAGGTGACGGCGGGCGCGGGGCGGAACAAAAATCGCGCGGCGGTGCGCGGCACAGTTTCGTTGTGTGCGGCGGCAAACCGATCAGGATTGCAGATGATGTTGCGTGCGTGTTCGAGATGTCGTCGATGTATGCCGCGATACGACATCGTCGCGTTTCCGTTCGACGGCGTCCCGGCGTGTCAGGCGAGCGCCAGTTCGACGGCCGCGAGCGTGCGGCGGCGGATCCAGCCGCTCCCGAGCCGGATCGCGAGCCAGTACGGCAGGAACAGCAGGCGCGTGCGCGCGCTCGGACAGTGCACGAAGGTTTCGGTGCGCAGCAGCCGCGCGCCTGACGACAGCCCGACGACCTCGAAGCGCAACACCAGCTTCGCGTCATCCGGATCGTCGTGCCGCACGAACGCCGCGGCGTCGTCGATCGTGCGCACGTCGGGCGTCGGACGCCAGAAGCGTCCGACGAGCCCGAGCGACAGCGACGTGTCGTCGCGATGCAGCAGCGTGAACGAATCGAAGCCGAAGCGCTCGCGGGCGGCGTCGGCCGGACGCTGGCCCAGCGCGCGGGCGATGGCCGCCGGCGCTTCGCGCACGGCAAGCAGCGCGTCGATGACGGGATCGGCGCGCATGTCGAGCGTGGCCACCGCATCGATGATGCGCGACGGCGGCGCGTCGATCGGCCGCGATTCATGAACTTCGACGAAACCGAACGACGGGATGAACGGTGGCTTGCGCGCCGCGGTCCGCGTGTCTGATTCGGAGACGATGCCGAACGGATTCATGAGCGTTCCGGAGGATAAAACGCGATCGTAGCACCGCGTGCGGATTCGCGATGCGCGGCACGCTGCCGCGGTTTCCCGTGTCGGTCGAACGGCCCGGTGGCACCCCCGCCGCACCGACGAAAAAAAGCCCGGAAACGTACGTTCCCGAGCCTGGAGACCATCAACGACGATGGTGGAGGAGACGATGCCGTCCCGATGCGCGCCGCCCTTCGGCAGGCGACGTCGCGCATGATCCGCGGTCAGATCGCCCAGCCGCCGAGATAGAACGTGACGAGCACGGCCGCGATGAGCACGGTGCCGACGTTGAGCTTGCGGAATTCGCCGCTGGCGACGCGGCCGATCACGAGCGTCGAGAAGCCGAGCATGATGCCCGTCACGATGTTCGCGGTCAGCACGATGAACACCGCGCACACGAGGCCCGACATCGCGTCGACCATGTCGTCCATGTGCAGCTTGCTCACGCTGCCGAGCATCAGCAGGCCGACGTACATCAGCGCGGGGGCCGTGGCGTACGACGGCACGAGGCCCGCGAGCGGCGAGAAGAACATCACGACCAGGAACAGCACGCCGACCACCGCGGCCGCGAGGCCCGTCTTCGCACCGGCCGCCACGCCGACGCTCGACTCGATGTAGGCCGCCGCCGGCGCGCCGCCGAGGAAGCCGGAGAAGATCGAGCTGACCGAATCGGCGGTCAGCGCGCGGCCGCCGTTGATGATGCGGCCGTTCTCGTCGAGCTGGCCGGCCTGGCCCGCGACCGCGCGGATCGTGCCGGTCGCGTCGAACACGGCGGTCATCACGAGCGCCAGCACGCTCGGCAGCACGGCCATCGACAATGCGCCCTTGATGTCCATCGCGCCGATCAGCGACGCGTGGCCCGGTGCGCTCAGCGACGGCAGCGCGAAGATGCCGCGGTACTTCACGGCCGGATCGAACGCGAGGCCGATCAGCGAGATCGCGACCACGACGAGCAGGATGCCGCCCGGCACGCGACGCTTCTCGAGCCCGAAGATCGTGGCGAGGCCGACGACCGACATGATGACCGGGAACGCGGTGATCTGGCCGAGCGAGACCGGCAGGCCGGCGCCCGGATTCTTGATCACGAGGCCGACGTCGTTCGACGCGATCAGCAGCAGGAACAGGCCGATGCCGATCCCGGTGCCGTGCGCGACGCCCGCGGGCAGGTTGCGCAGGATCCACGAACGCATGCCGGTGACCGAGATGCCCGTGAACACGAGGCCCATCAGGAACACGGCACCGAGCGCGACGGCCGGCTGCAGGCCCTTGCCGAGCACGAGCCCGAACGCGGTGAACGCCGTCAGCGAAATCGCGCAACCGATCGCGATCGGCAGCTTCGCCCACAGGCCCATCAGCAGCGAACCGAACGCGGTGGTGAGGCAGACCGCGACGAATACCGCGCTCGTGTCGAAGCCGGCCTTGCCGAACATGCCGGGCACGACGAACACGGAGTAGACCATCGCGAGGAAAGTGGTCACGCCCGCGACGATTTCGCGACGCTGCGTGCTGCCGCGCGACGAAATGCCGAAGTACCGGTCGATGACTCCCTTGGTGCCGAAGTCCGTTTCTTCCGCGCCGACGCCGACCGTCGGCTGCACCGGGGTATCACTCATGAGCTTGCTCCTTTATCAGCATGCTGAAACGGCCCGTGGCGGACCGTCGTCAGGGTGTCTCGAATCTGGTTGGAATGTTCGGCGGCGTCATGGGGACGCATCACGCGTGAGTCGTGTCGTCGTACGCGCGTCGAAGGGGGGCGCGTGTGCCGCGTCGTGCGACGCGTGGTGCGGTCGATCCTGTCACGTGTGCTTTGCCGTAGCGAAGGTTAGGCGAACGGCCCATCACGTCCCATTGGGGGAAGAGCATGCAGCGCATGTCGCAGCGCTTATATCGGCGTGCAACGGGGCTTCGTCGTCGCGGAACGCGTGTATACGCCTAGTTCGAATCCGTTAAGGCGACTATTTGAATGCGGGGTCGGCGGGCAGGGCGGGAGCGGGTGATGCATCGAGTCTTACGAAGGACTTTCGGAGAGGCTGCGCGGGCGCGCGGAAACAGCCGCGCCGGATGTGAAAACGCGGCCGTGCGCAACCCGCAACCGGATGATGCCGGTGCCGCGCGCGGGCCGCGCCCGCGCTCGTCCTGGCCTGCCACTGCATCAGACACGCGCGAGATGCGCGAGGTACGTGCAGAACATGTCGGCCATCGCGGTCGCATATGCGTCGATTTCCGCAGGCGTGCGCGCGGTTTCGGAGAATGCCTTGCCGCCCGTCGTGAGCGTCGTCATGATCAATTCGCACGCGAGCGCATGCGTGGCGTCGGGCACGTCGGGCAGCGCTTCGCGCATGAACGCGCTGAAGATCCGGTTGCACGCGGCCTTCACTTCCTGCGCCTCGGGGGCGTCGCGATAGAGCGGCGCGGCATCATCGAGTGCGATGCGCATGGGCGCTTCGTCGCATTCAGAACGGATGAACGCGTGGACGGCGGTGCGCAGGCGCTCGGGCGGCGTCTGCCGCGGGTCCTGCAGAATCGCGCACAGCATCCCGGACGTCTGCCGCCACTCGTCGTGCTGGAGCCGGAACAGCACGGCCGCCTTGTTCGGGAAGTACTGGTACAGCGAGCCGACGCTCACGCCGGCGCGCTCGGCGACGCGCGCCATCGTGAAGCGCTGCGCGCCTTCGGTCGCCAGAACCTGAACAGCGGCCTGCAGCACGGCGTCGACGAGCTGGGTCGAGCGGGCCTGCCGAGGCAGTCTGCGCGAGGCGATCGGGGTGTTGCGGCGGTCGGTCATGACGGGTCTGCCAATGCGAATAGTGAAACCTGAATAGTTCGTCATATTCTAGTCGGGCGCCCTGACGCACTCAACCTGACACCGGAGATCCGCATGACCACCCTGATTCACGACCCGCTGGCGTCGCTGCTCGCGCGCCTGTTCGACGAAGCCGAGGCATCGTCGCCCGCGTCGAGCCCGGACTTCGCCGACCTGTCGCACGACGAGCACGCGCGGCTGATGCGCAGCAAGACCGGTTACGCCGATTTCTATGCACGCCTGAAGGACTATCCGCTCGCGGTGTCGCGCGAGACGGGCACGCTGCTGTACATGCTCGCGCGCGGCTGCGGTGCGCGCTCGATCGTCGAATTCGGCACGTCGTTCGGCATCTCGACGCTGCACCTCGCGGCCGCGCTGCGCGACAACGGCGGCGGCCGGGTGATCACGAGCGAGTTCGAAGCGTCGAAGGTCGAACGCGCGCGCGCGAACCTGGCGGCGGCCGGGCTGGCCGATCTGGTGGAAATCCGCGTGGGCGATGCGCTGCGCACGCTGGCGGCCGATCTGCCGGAGACCGTCGATCTCGTGTTGCTCGACGGCGCGAAGGCGCTGTATCCGGAGATCCTCGCGCGGGTCGAGCCGCGGCTGCGGCCCGGTGCGTTCGTCGTCGCCGACAACGCGGAATACAGCCCCGACTACCTCGCCTACGTGCGTGCGCCGGAGAACGGCTACCTGTCGGTGCCGTTCGGCGGCGATGTCGAGCTGTCGATGCGGATCGGCTGAGCGGCGAGACGTTGCAAGCATGCGAGCCGTGCGCCGCGGGCGGCCCGATCGGTGCCCGCCGGTCGACCCGGCGGCACCTGCGTGACTTACAGGCGGTAGCCGCCGCTCGCGTCGATGACCTGGCCGGTCGTCCATTGCGACGCCGGGCTCGCGAGAAAGCCGATCACGCCCGCGATGTCTTCTGGCGTGCCGACGCGGCCGAGCGGGCTGGCCGACGTCATCGTCGCGCGGCCGTCGTCGGTGCGCAGCCAGCTCGCGTTCATGTCGGTATCGACCGGGCCGGGCGCGACCGCGTTGACGACGATGCCGCGCGGGCCGAGTTCGACCGCCCAGTGGCGCGTCAGCGTGTCGACGGCGGCCTTCGACGCGGCGTACGCGGAAATCGCGCTGAAGTTGCCGCCGGCTTCGAACACCCGGCTCGACAGCACGCTCGACAGGTTCACGATCCGGCCGCCGCGGGGCATGCGCTTCACGGCCTGCTGCGTCGTGAAGAACACGGCTTTCACGTTCAGCGAGAACTGACGGTCGAACAGCGCGACCGACGTGTCGTCCAGCGTGCCGCCGTCGGCGACGCCGGCGTTGTTGACGAGCACGTCGAGCGTGGCCGGCAGGTTCTGTTCGGCGACCGCGCGATCGAGGGCATCGAACAGTGTGGCGACGCCGTCCGGGGCGTCGAGGTCGGCCTGGATCGCGACGCCGCGGCCGCCGAGTTCGCGGATGCCGGCGAGCGTCTGTTCCGCCGCCGCGCGATCGGCGCGATAGTGGACCGCGACGATGAAGCCCTGTCGCGCGAGTTCGTACGACGTGGCACGGCCGATACCGCGCGAGCCGCCGGTGACGAGGGCGAGTTTCGATGCTTGCGTGCTCATTATCAGTTCCTGCAAAACCTGTAAAAAGAACGGCGCCGCCGACCGAAGCGGGCAGCGCCGGAAAGGGAAACCGTCGTTGCGGGCCGCCGGCAACCGGTCGACGAACGGCCCGCGGGATCAGCGGATCGCGACCGGGTTGATGTTGACCTGCGTGGAGCCGACGTACAGCGGCTGGCCGAGCACGAACAGGAATTCCCACGCGTTGTCGCGCACCAGCGCGCGGCTGTCGATCAGCTCCAGGTTGTAGATGCCGCGCTTCGCGAGCATGTACTGGTTGATCGGGAATTCGTCCTGCGTGTGCGGATTCGGATAGACCTCGGACGCCCACGTGTCGCCGCCGAACGCGACGATGCCCTGGTCGGCGAGCCACTTCGCGGCTGCCATGCCGATGCCCGGTTCGACGTCGAGGAACTGTTTGTTGTCCTTGCCGATCAGCTCGAGCCAGCCGGTGTTGAACAGCACGACGTCGCCCTTGCGCAGCGTCAGCCCTTCCTTCTTCAGAACGGCCTGGATGTCGGCGACCGTGAATTCGGTGCCACCCGGCACGATCGGCTTGCCGTAGTAAGCGGTCATGTCGAGCACGACGCCGCGCGTGACGATCGGCGGCACCTTCTCGACGCCGAGCTTCTTCACGCCGTCGACGGTCACGAAATCCGCCGCCTTGTTGCCGTTGTAGTACACGTTGTCGATGCCGATGTGGCCGATGCCGTTCAGCTGCGTGCCGACCCCGGTCCATGCGTTGACGAGTTCGTCGTTGAACGTGAACTTGTTCGGACCGAGGCTCTTGCCGGCCTGCTGGCCGACCTGCACGTTGTACAGCCGGAAGCTGCGGTGGCGGAATGCCGGCAGGTCCTTGTCCACCGGCACGGCCAGCGGATAGGTCTTGCCGGCCTTCACGAGGCCGACCGCCTGCCTGACGACGTCGGGCGTCAGCAGGTTGGCCGCGCCGATTTCGTCGTTCGCGCCGTACACGGACGGATACCAGTCGGCCGCGGGTGCGGCCGGCGCGGCGTGCGCCGCCTGGGCCGCCGTGAACGGCAGGATCGCGGCGAGCGCGAGCCGGACGAGCGTTGCTTTCATGCAGGATTCCTTCGGATCGTTTACGCCGCGGCTTGCGCGAGCGTCGGATAGTCGGTCAGGCCCTGTGCGCCGCCGCCGAACAGCGTATTGCGGTCGTGCGGCGTGAGCGCGGCGCCGGTGCGCAGGCGCTCGGGCAGGTCGGGGTTCGCGACGAACGGGCGGCCGAAGGCGACGAGGTCGGCCCAGCCGGCGGCGATCGCTTCGCGGGCGCGCTCGGCGGTATATGCGCCGGCGTAGATCAGCACGCCCGGGTACGCGGCACGCAACTGCTGCTTGAATTCGACCGGCATCAGCGGCGCATCGTCCCAGTCGGCTTCCGCGATGTGCAGGTAGCCGACGCCGAGTTCGCCGAGCAGCTTCGCGGCGGCGAGGTAGGTCGTTTCCGGATCGTCGTCGACGCAGCCGTTCAGCGTGGTCAACGGCGCGAGGCGGATGCCGACGCGCGATGCGTCGCCGGTGCCTTCGATCAGCGCCTGCGTGACTTCGCGCAGGAAGCGCAGACGGTTTTCGAGCGAGCCGCCGTACGCGTCGGTGCGCGTGTTCGCGTTCGAGTCGATGAACTGGTTCACGAGATAGCCGTTCGCGCCGTGCAGCTCGACGCCGTCGAAGCCGGCTTCGATCGCGTTGCGCGCGGCGGCGCGGTACTGATCGACGATCTCGCGGATTTCGTCGACGGACAGCGCGCGTGGCTCGGAGGCCTGCACGAAGCCCGGCGTGCTGCCGTCTTCACCGGCGATGAACACGTTCACGCCCTTCGCCTGGAGCGGCGACGACGACACGGGTTGCCGGCCGCCGAGCAGGCTCGTGTGGCTCAGCCGGCCGACGTGCCACAGCTGCGCGAAGATGCGGCCGTGCGCGGCGTGGACGGCGTCCGTCACCTTGCGCCAGCCGGCGACCTGCGACGGCGTGTGGATGCCGGGCGTCCATGCGTAGCCCTTGCCGAGCGGCGCGATATAGGTGCCTTCGCTGACAATCAGGCCCGCACTCGCGCGCTGCGCGTAATACGCGGCCATCAGTTCGTTGGCTTCGTCGCCGGGCTGGCTCGCGCGCGAGCGCGTCATCGGCGGCATCACGATGCGGTTCGGCAGCGTCAGCGCGCCGAATTGCAGCGGTTGGAACAGCGGGTCCTGGGTCATGATGGATTCCTGTCGGTGCCGCGGCCGGCTGGCCGCGGACGGGTCGATTGAGGGTGCGGCGCGCTTAGTCCCACGTCGGCGCGAGGCCGGCCGGATCGACTTCGCGGCCGTTGCGCTCGAGCGCGGCGATCTGCGCCATGTCTTCGTCGGTCAGGCGCAGCGTCTGCGCGAGCAGGTTGCTCGCGAGGTTCTCGCGCTTGGTCGACGACGGGATCACCGAGTAGCCGAGCTGCAGTGCCCAGGCCAGCGCGACTTGCGCCGGCGTCGCGTCGTGACGCTGCGCGATCGCGCCGATCACCGGGTCGCCGAGCACCTTGCCGTACGCGAGCGTCATGTACGACGTCACGTGGATGCCTTCGGCGTTCAGGAACTCGACCAGCTTGCGGTTCTGCAGGTACGGGCTCAATTCGATCTGGTTCGTCGCGATCGCATCCTTGCCGACCACCGCGATCGCTTGCTTCGTCAGTTCGATGTTGAAGTTCGAGATGCCGATCTGGCGCGTGAGGCCCTTCGCCTTGGCTTCGGCGAGCGCAGTCATGAATGCCTCGAGCGACACGCCGTTGTCCGGGGCCGGCCAGTGGATCAGCGTCAGGTCGACATAGTCGGTGCGCAGCTTGCGCAGGCTCTCCTCGAGGCTCGCCACCAGCTTTTCCGGTGCATAGTTGTCGACCCAGATCTTCGTCGTGAGGAACAGGTCTTCGCGGCGCACGCCCGACGCGGCGATCGCTTCGCCGACTTCGGCTTCGTTGCCGTAGATCTGCGCGGTGTCGATTGCGCGATAGCCGACTTCGAGGCCGTTACGGACCGAGTCGATCACAACCTGGCCTTGCAGGCGGAACGTACCGAGGCCGAATGCGGGAATGTTGCTCATCTTGTGCTCCTGGGATAGGTGGACCGATTGCGGTATGGAAGTCATTCTGGCGTTTGATACTGATGAGATAAACGCCTTTAGAGGTCAAAAATATTTGATTTCAAGTCAAATATCGATCGTGGGTCGAGCCGGCTGCCGGCGTGCCTTCGTCAGGCCGTGGCCGTGTGCGCGTTCGTGTCGGCAGCGTCGTTCGCATTCGCGTGGAATGCCGGCAGCACGTCCGACGCGATCTCGGCCATCGTCTCGTCGAGCGGACGGCGGTTGCGGCGGAAATGCAGGCCGATGTGCTGCACGCCCGCGTCGCGCATCGCCGCGAGTTCCTCCGTCAGCGCGATGCGCCCGGCGCGCGCGCCGAAGCGGTGCCGCTGCAGCGGCTCGTGCGGATCGTCCGCGAGGTCGAGGTGGATGAAGCTCACGTACGGCTTGTCGCCGGCCACCGCGCGCCAGTTCGCGACCCGTTTCAGGTGATCGTCCGGCGTGCCCGGATACGCGAGGCAGCCGTCCATGTGTTCGCCGATCCAGGCGGGCGTCTGCTGCGCGAGACCCGCGACGAACAGCGGCACCGGCGAGCGCGCGGCCGGCAGCACGTCGAGGCCCGGCGGCAGGTGAGCGCGCGCGCCGTCGCGCAGCAGCGCGATCTGGTCGCGGAAATTCGCGCCGCGCGATGCGAAGTCGCGGCCGAACAGCGGATATTCGACCGGCCGGTCGCCGCTCGCGACGCCGAGCAGCAGGCGTGAGCGGCTCAGTTCCTGGATCGTCGCGGCGGATTTCAGCGTCAGCAGCGGTTCGCGCAGCGGCAGCACGACGGCCGCCGTGCCGAGCAGGATGTCGCGCGTGATGCCGGCGAGGTAGCCGAGATACGAGAAGGTCTCGAACACCTGCGCGGCGTCGCCGAACGACGGGTCGTACACCGGCACGTCGCGCACCCAGAGCGCGCGGAAGCCGAGCGTGTCGGCCAGTTGCGCGAGTTCCGCGTGAATTTCCAGGTCGGGCACGCCGGGGCGGCGGCCGTCGTGCTGGCGCTTCGCGTCGCCGGCCGGCGACCAGTCGTTGTCGAGCGGCAGTTCGATGCCGATGCTGAAGCCGCCGGCGGTGAGCTTGTCGAGTGAGGTGGACATGATCGGGCGTCTCCGTTCAGGTCGCGCGCAGACTGCCTTCGAGCCGGTAGAAATCGAGCGACGCCGCGGTGAAGAACGAGCGCGACGTGCCGGCCGCGAAGTCGTCGATGTGCACCACGGTGGCGCGGTCGGCTTCCTGCCACGAGATCGCGTAGGTCTCTCCGGCGACGTGCTGCCACGTGCAGGCGACTTCGCCCTTCGCGCCGGCGTATGCGCCTTCGGTGATTTCGTAGCGCATGCGGAGGCCGTCTTCGTCATAGGCGTTGAGCGCGGTGAGGCCCTCGTAACGGACTTCGAACGTCTTGCCGGCGAACGGCGGGCGTTGGGTCGATGCGTTCATGCTGAGTAGCTCCTGCAAAAGGTTGACGTTCAATGGGCGAGTTCGACGGGTTCGGCCGTGCGTTCGGGCAGGCCCTGGCCGCGGTCGAGGTGGCCGCTCAGCGCGGTCAGCGCGAATGCGCCGAGCGTGACGGCGGCGGCGATCCACGGCGTATGGCCGAGGCCGACGTTCGCGACGATCAGGCCGCCGAGCGACGAGCCGCCCGCGACGCCGAGGTTGAACGCGGCGATGTTGAAGCCCGATGCGACGTCGGTGGCGTCCGGCGCGAAGTGGCGCGCCTGCTTGACGACGTACACCTGCAGGCCCGGCACGTTGCCGAACGCGACCGCGCCCCACGCGAGCATCGTCAGCACCGCGAGCCACTTCACGTGCACCGTGAAGGTCAGCGCGAGCAGCACGATCGCGAGCAGCAGGAAGATCCGCTTGAGCGCCTTGACCGGGCCGACGCTGTCGGCGAGCTTGCCGCCCCACACGTTGCCGACCGCGACCGACACGCCGTAGCCGACGAGCACGAGGCTGACCTGCGACGGCGTGAAGCCGGCGATCTGTTCGAGCAGCGGTGCCATGTAGGTGAACGCGATCAGCGAGCCGCCGTAGCCGACCGCCGTCATCGCGTAGACGAGCAGCAGGCGCGGCTGGGCGAGCACGCGGAACTGGCGGGCGAGCGGCGCCGGCGGCGTTTGCGGAAGACCGCGCGGCACGAACGCCACCGCGCCGAGGAACGCGACGAGGCCGAACAGCGCGACGATCAGGAACGTCGCGCGCCAGCCGAAGTGCTGGCCGATGAAGGTGCCGAGCGGAATGCCGGCGACGAACGCGACGGTCATCCCGCTGAACATCGTCGCGATCGCGCTGGCTGCCTTGTCCTTCGGCACGAGCGTGGTCGCGATGATCGAGCCGACCGAGAAGAACACGCCGTGCGCGAGGCCGGTGAGCACGCGCGCGACGATCAGCGATTCGTAGCCCGGCGCCTGCCAGGCGACGAGGTTGCCGACGGTGAAGAGCGCCATCAGCGCGGCGAGCAGCATCTTGCGCGGCACGCGGCCGGTGAGCGCGGTGAGGAGCGGCGCGCCGATCGCGACGCTCAGCGCGTAGAGGCTGACGAGCAGGCCGGCCGACGGCAGGCTGACGCCGAGATCGGCGCCGATCGTCGGGATCAGCCCGACGATCACGAATTCGGTCGTACCGATGGCAAAGGCGCTGATGGTCAGCGCAAGCAGGGCGAGTGGCATGGCGGGATCCTGGTTCCAGTGAGGATGGAGCGCAGTGTGCCGCCTTTACTTTTGCGGAAAAACTGGTCTATAAACCAAATTGTTTTGATTTCAGATCAACAATGAAGATCACCCTCGACGAACTCCAGGCCTTTGCCGCCGTGGTCGACACCGGTTCGATCACCGCCGCCGCCCAGCAGCTCGACCTCACCGTGTCGGCCACGAGCCGCACGCTCGCGCGGCTCGAGGAGAAGCTGAAGACCACGCTGCTGCGCCGGACCACGCGCCGGCTCGAACTGACCGAAGAGGGGCGCGCGTTCCTGCAGGAAGCGCGCGCGATCATCGAATCGGTCGAGAACGCCGAGGAGCAGATGCTCGCGCGGCGCGAGATGCCGTCGGGGCGGCTGCGCGTCGATGCCGCGACGCCGTTCATGCTGCACGTGATCGTGCCGCTCGTGCGCGGCTACCGCGAACGCTTCCCGAAGGTCGACCTGGAGCTGAACAGCAACGAAGGGATCATCGACCTGCTCGAGCGGCGCACCGACGTCGCGATCCGGATCGGCCGGCTCAAGGATTCGACCCTGCACAGCCGGCGGATCGGCAACAGCCGGCTGCGCATTCTCGCGAGCCCAGCCTATATCGAAGCGCACGGCCTGCCGCGCAAGGTCGAGGATCTCGGCAAGCACACGCTGCTCGGCTTCACGCAGCCCGAATCGCTGAACGTATGGCCGATCCTCGGCGCGGACGGCGAGCCGAGCCGCATCGAGCCCGGTATCTGGTCGTCGAGCGGCGAGACGCTGCGGCAGCTCGCGCTGGAGGGCGCGGGCGTCGTGTGCCTGTCGGATTTCATGACCGCGCAGGATCGCGAGGCCGGGCGGCTCGTGCAGGTGCTCGCGCGGCAGACGCTCGACGTCGAGCAGCCGATCAACGCGGTGTATTACCGGAATACCGCGATTTCGTCGCGTATCGCGTCGTTCGTCGATTACATGATCGAGGTGCTGGGCGGCGGGAGCGGCGGCAGCGATGCGCCGGCGCGGCGCAAGGCGGCGTGGATGGGGACGGTGTAGCCGGGGACGGCTGCGTCGTCGCCGCCGGGTGCCGTTCCCGCGCAGGACGGCTCAGGGGATTTTCTCTGGCCGAAGGTTACGGCCGGGAGGCGGGCGGTGTGCGGCGGGCGCCCCTGATGTGACCCGGCATGCCAACGGCGCTCGCGTCGCCGGCATGCCATCGTGTGCTGCGCTTCTTAAGCTTCTTACGCCTCTTCGGACCACGACATGTTGTCGCGCGCCAGCAGCGCCGACGATGCCGCCGGCCCGAACGTGCCTGCGGTGTACAGGCGCGGACGGTCGCCGAGCTGCTTCCAGCCGTTGAGGATCGGCTCGACCCACGACCAGGCGGCCTCGAGTTCGTCGCGGCGCATGAAGTGCGTGAGGCGCCCGCGGATCACGTCGATCAGCAGCCGTTCGTACGCTTCCGCGCGCCGTTCCGGAATCGCCTGCTGCAGGTCGAGGTTCAGGCTCACGGGCACCATCTTCATCCCGCTGCCCGGCTCCTTCGCGAGCATCTGCAGCTGGATCGACTCTTCCGGCTGCAGCTGGATCACGAGGCGGTTGCTGTAGTGGCGCGGGCCGGTCGGGATGATCGAGAACGGCATGTCGGCGAACTCGATCACGATTTCCGACTGGCGGCGCTGCAGCCGCTTGCCGGTGCGCAGGAAGAACGGCACGTTCGCCCAGCGCCAGTTGTTGATGTGCGCACGCAGCGCGACGAAGGTCTCCGCGTGGCTGTCCGCCGGCACGTTCTCCTCGTCGAGATAGCCCTTGACCGGCTGGCCGTCGACCGCGCCGGCCGTGTACTGGCCGCGCACGGTATCGCGCGCGACGTCCGACAGCGCCATCGGCCGCAGCGAGCGCAGCACCTTCAGCTTCTCGTCGCGCACCGCGTCCGGGTCGAGCGACACCGGCGGCTCCATCGCGACGATGCACAGCAGCTGCAGCAGGTGGTTCTGCACCATGTCGCGCAGCGCGCCGGTGTGATCGTAGAAGCCCGCGCGGCTGCCGACGCCGACCGTCTCCGCCACCGTGATCTGCACGCTGCGGATGCTCGGCGCCTGCCACAGCGGCCCGAAGATCGGGTTGCCGAAGCGCAGCACCATCAGGTTCTGCACGGTTTCCTTGCCGAGGTAATGGTCGATCCGGTAGATCTGCGATTCCGCGAAATGCTTGCCGACCGCATCGTTGATCGCCTTCGCCGACGCGAGATCGTGGCCGAGCGGCTTTTCGAGGACGACGCGCGAGCGCGCATCGACGAGGTGCGCGGCCGACAGGTTGTCGCAGATCGTCGTGAACAGCTCGGGCGACGTCGACAGGTAGAACACGCGGATCGCGTCGCTGCGCGCCGCTTCGGCGAGGCGCGCGTAGTCTTCCGGCGCGCTCACGTCGATCAGCACGTACTGGAACAGGTCGAGGAAACGGCTCCACGCGTCGGCGTCGAAGGCCTTGTCGTCGATGAACGGGCGCGATTGCTCGTCCATGAACTTGCGGTAGCCGTCGATGCCCCAGTCGCGGCGGCCGACCGCGATGATGCGCGTCTCCGGCGGCAGGTTGCAGTGCAGGTGCGCCATGTACAGCGCGGGCAACAGCTTGCGGGCGGCCAGGTCGCCGCCGCCGCCGAAGATGATCATGTCGACGGGTTGGTCGGCTTCGGTCTGGTTGGGCTTATTCGTCATGAGTGGTTCGCGGTCTGAAGCGGTGTGAGCGTGGAACGAACGGCGAGCGCCGGGCGCCGGTGGGTTGGCGCGCCAGTACGTGAAAACACTAATAGTGCACGCTTTTGATCGATTGCGGATCGGTTCCCGCGTATGTAACAGGGCTTGCATGACCTGCGTTGGCGTGATTATGATTGAGTGCTCACTCATTAAAGGAATCGAACGTGGCCCGACCGCGCAGTCCCGACAAGCACGACGCCATCCTCGCCGCTGCCGCCCGCGCGCTCGCGGAGGACGGCGCGGGCGCGACCACCGCGCGCATCGCGCGGCTCGCGGGCGTGGCGGAAGGCACGGTGTTCACCTATTTCGAGACCAAGGATGCGCTGCTGAACGCGCTGTACCTGAGCCTGAAGGCCGGCCTGCGCGACGCGATGATGACCGGGTTTCCGGAGCACGCGCCAGCCGAACAGGCGATGCGGCATGCGTGGAACGGCTATGTGTCGTGGGGCGTCGCGAACCCGGACGGGCGGCGCGCGCTGCAGCAGCTCGGCGTGAGCGGCCGTATCGACGACACGCATCGCGCGGCCGGTACCGAAGGCTTCGGCGCGATCAGCGCGTTGCTGCGTGCGCAAGTCGCCGCGGCGGGCGGGCTGAAGACCGACGACGCGCACGCGTTCTGCGCGGCGCTGTTCACGTCGATCGCGGAAACGGCGATTGAGTCGATCGCGCGCGACCCGGCGTTGGCCGATGCGTACCGCGAGGCCGGGTTTCGCGCACTGTGGGCCGTGTTGCACGCGGTGTGAGTGGCGATCGGCGTGACGGAAAGCTGAAGACGGGTGATCGGCGGCGCCTTGGGTTCGGGCGCTGCCGCACCGAGGGAAGGCGGTTTCAGGCAGGGCGAGGCGCGGCGAAAACGATCGTCTCGTCGCCCATATTAATGAGTGAGTAATCATTCATTTTTGGTTTCAACTTTGTCGAGGAGTGGAAAATGTCGAAAGTCTGGCTGGTAACGGGGGCCGCACGCGGCCTGGGGCGCTCGATCGCGGAAGCGGTGCTGGCGGCGGGCGATCGTCTGGTGGCCGGCGCGCGCGATCCCGCGCGGCTCGCGGATCTGGAAGCACGGTACGGCGACCGGCTGCTGCCGATGGAACTCGACGTGACCGACGCGGCGGCGGCGGAGCAAGCGGTGGCGGCGGCCCGCGACGCGTTCGGCCGCATCGACGTGCTGGTGAACAACGCGGGCTACGGTCATACGGCACCGTTCGAGCAGATGGGTGCCGACGACTTCCGCGACCAGATCGAAACGAACCTGTTCGGCGTGGTCAACCTGACGCGCGCGGTGCTGCCGACGATGCGCGCGCAGCGCGCGGGCCACATCTTCCAGGTGTCGTCGGTCGGCGGGCGCACGGCGACGGTTGGCCTGTCCGCGTATCAGGCCGCGAAGTGGGCGGTCGGCGGGTTCAGCGACGTGCTGTCGAAGGAAGTCGCGCCGTTCGGCGTGCGCGTCTGCACGCTGGAGCCGGGCGGGATGCGCACCGAATGGGCCTCGGAGGCGAAGCGTGCGGTCGACGGCCTGCTGCCCGACTATCAGCCGTCGGTCGGGAAGATGCTCGAATTGCTCGGCGCGTACGGCGGTCACGAGGTCGGCGATCCCGCGCGGATCGCGGCGCTGATCGTCGAGCTGTCGCGTCGCGACGACGTGCCGATGCGCTTGCTGCTCGGCGGCGATGCGCTGTTCGTGTGCGAGCAGGCGGAAGCGCAGCGCGCAGAGGAGGCGGCGCGGTGGCGCGATACGACGCTGTCGACGATGTTCCCGGACGCGAAGCTGCCGGATGGGCTGCAGGCGTTGAAGCAGGTCGGGTAAGCGCGGGAGCCGGGGCAGCGCGGGTTCGCGCGAGCGTCGCGCCGTGTCGTCGATTACCGATTGCCGACGCCAATTGCGCGCGGCGACCCGAGGAAGACCGGGCGCATGCACGCCCCGGTCTTCGACGGCGATCGCCGTTGCCGGCGGTCCTCAGCGCCCCAGCGCGTAGAACTCCGCGTTCGGCCGCATGTTCGTCACGTTCGCGATGCGGTTCGACATCCCGAAGAACGCCGAAATCGCCGCGATGTCCCACGCGTCCTCTTCGGTGAAGCCATGCGACTTCAACGTGTCGAAGTCCGCTTCGCCCACCTGGTGCGCGGTCTGCGAAACCTTCATCGCGAAGTCGAGCATCGCCTTCTGTCGAGCGGTGATGTCGGCCTTGCGGTAGTTGGTCGCGACCTGGTCGGCGATCAGCGGATCCTTCGCGCGGATGCGCAGGATCGCGCCGTGCGCGATCACGCAGTACTGGCACTGGTTCACGCTGCTGGTGGCCACGACGATCATTTCGCGTTCGGCCTTGGTGAGGTTGCCCGGCTTGTCCATCAGCGCGTCGTGATACGCGATGAACGCGCGAAACTCGTCCGGGCGATGCGCGAGCGTGAGGAACACGTTCGGGATGAAGCCCGACTTTTCCTGGACGGCCGCGATGCGTTCGCGAATGTCGTCGGGCAGGTCTTCGAGCGCGGGCACCGGAAAGCGGCTGACGGGCGCGTGGTCTGCAGCAGTCATGAGGTCTCCTGGATAAAGCGGCACGGGCGAACGCGATGCGCGCGCCACCGGCCGGGTATGAAACGATGCGTCGCCGTCGCCGTCGCCGTCGCCGTCGCCGTCGCCGGTGTCATGCGTTGACGTCCACGACGATGCGGCCGCGCACCTTGCCGCCGATCAGGTCCTCGGCGAGCGGGATGACATTTGCGAGGCCGACCTGATGGCTGATGGTGCCCAGTTTCTCGACGTCGAGATCGGACGCGAGCCTGCGCCATGCCTCCAGACGCTCGGCGCGCGGGCACATCACGCTGTCGATGCCGACGAGCGTCACGCCGCGCAGGATGAACGGCGCGACGGTCGCGGGGAAGTCCATGCCGGCGGCCAGGCCGCAGGCCGTCACCACGCCGCGATAGCGCGTGGTCGCGCACACGTTGGCGAGCACATGGCTGCCGGCGACGTCGACCGCGCCGGCCCAGCGTTCCTTGCCGAGCGGCTTGCCGGGTGCGCTGAACTGCGAACGGTCGAGGATCTCAACCGCGCCGAGCTGGCGCAGATAGTCGGCATCGGCCGGGCGGCCGGTCACGGCGACGACGCGATACCCGAGCCGCGCGAGGAGGGCGGTGGCGACGCTGCCGACGCCGCCGGCCGCGCCGGTCACCACGATCTCGCCATCGTCCGGGCGCACGCCATGCCGTTCCAGCGCCATCACGCACAGCATCGCGGTGTAGCCGGCCGTGCCGATGGCCATCGCCTGTTGCGGCGAAAACGCGGACGGCAGCGGCACCAGCCAGTCGCCGTCGACGCGTGCCTTCTGCGCGAGGCCGCCCCAATGCGTTTCGCCGACGCCCCAGCCGTTCAGCACGACGCGGTCGCCTGCCCGGTAGTCCGGGTGCGTGCTGTGTTCGACCTCGCCGACGAGGTCGATGCCCGGCACCATCGGAAATTTGCGGACCACCGGGCTCTTGCCGGTGATCGCGAGCCCGTCCTTGTAGTTCAACGTCGAATAGCCGACCCGGATCGTCACGTTGCCCGCAGGCAGCTGCGCGTCGTCCAGCGTCTGCAGCCGCGCGTGCTGGCCGGTCTCGTCCTTGTCGATCACGATGCCCTGGAACATCCGTCCTCCTTTCTAGACCGATCGTCTAGTTAATGGCAAAAAAACTCAGCGGCGAGGCAATCCATCGAAGAAAAACTGTGCGAACAGTGCGAGCGGCACGTCGCTGCGTTCGAGTTTCGCGCGCAGCACGGCGCCTTCCCAGCCGATCCAGAAGAACGCGGCCAGCTCGGCGGGATCGGCCGAGGCCGCCAGTTCGCCGGCTTGCTGTGCCGCGACCAGGCAGTCGGCCAGACGGCGCTGCCAATCCTCGAACGTCTCACGCAGGCGCGCGCGGAAACGCTCGGGCAGCGCGCCCATTTCCTGGCCGAGGTTGCCGATCAGGCAGCCTCGGCTGTATTCGTAGCGGGCCATGCCGTCGCGCGCATCGTCGACGAACGCGCGCACGCGCGCCAGCGGCGTTGCTTCAGTCTCGCTGAAATGACGGTCCAGCTTGCGCGCGAAGAACTCGGCGTAGCGATCGATCAGCTCGAGGCCGAACGCCTCCTTGCTGTCGAAGTAGTGATAGAACGAGCCCTTCGGCACGCCGGCGCGCCCGAGGATCTCGTCGAGCCCGGTGGCGGAAAAGCCCTTTTCGGTGAGCACCTCCAGCCCGGTGCGCAACAGCATGTCACGTGTCGCGACGAGGTCTTCGTGCTGCTTCGGTGGCCTGCCGCGGCGGCGGGGCGGATCGGTTCGAACATCCATGGCCGAATAATAGACCGTTCGTCTCAAAAATCAATAGCGGGCGTGTCGATCGCGCCGGGCGAACGCGTGCCGACGACCTTTGCCCGCGTTAACCCTGATTAATAAAGCTTATCGCGGTGAAAAATTCCGCATCTTATTGAACCGATATCGGCTCGCTATAGTGGCTCGCTTTCCCGCACGCACCGTTTGCGTGCGGCTGACACGCTGACGATCAGCAGGAGCCGCTTGATGACCACCGACGCCCGATTCACTGAAATCGAGGATCTGATGCCCGCCGCCGGCGGGCTGCGCGAGATCCGCCATCACATTCACCGCCACCCGGAACTCGCGTACGAGGAGCACGAAACGGCGGCGCTCGTCGCGGACAAGCTCGAGCAGTGGGGTTGGCAGGTGACGCGCGGGGTCGGCAAGACGGGCGTGGTCGGCACGCTGCGCGCGGGCGACGGCACGCGCAGCATCGGCATCCGCGCCGACATGGACGCGCTGCCGATCCTCGAGGCGACCGGCCTGGCGTATGCGAGCGGCACGCACGGCAAGATGCACGCGTGCGGCCACGACGGCCACACGACGATGCTGCTCGGTGCCGCGCAGCACCTCGCGAAGACGCGCAATTTCTCCGGCACCGTGCACCTGTATTTCCAGCCGGCGGAAGAGCACGGCGTCGACAGCGGCGCGAAGAAGATGATCGACGACGGCCTGTTCGAGCGCTTTCCGTGCGATGCGGTGTTCGGCATGCACAACCATCCGGGCGCGGCACCCGGCGTGTTCCTCACGCGGCGCGGCCCGTTCATGTCGGCCGGCGACAAGGCGATCATCTCGATCGAGGGCGTCGGCGGCCACGCGGCGCGGCCGCACCTGACGGTCGATCCGGTGGTCGTCGCGGCCAGCATCGTGATGGCGCTGCAGACGATCGTCGCGCGCAACGTCGACCCGTCGCAGCCGGCGGTCGTCACGGTCGGCTCGATGCACGCGGGCACCGCGAACAACGTGATCCCGAACGGCGCGCGTCTCGAACTCAGCGTGCGTTCGTTCAGCCCCGACGTGCGCGCGCTGCTCAAGCGCCGCATCGTCGAGCTCGCCGAGTCGCAGGCCGCGAGCTATGGCGCGACCGCGCACGTCGAGTACATCGAAGGCTATCCGGTCGTCGTCAATACGGATGCCGAAACGGATTTCGCCGCGCAGGTCGCGCGCGAACTGGTCGGCGACGCGCATGTGGTCGAGCAGGCCGACCTGCTGATGGGCAGCGAGGATTTCGCGTTCATGCTGCAGCAGCGGCCCGGCTCGTTCGTGCGGCTCGGCAACGGCGAAGGCGAGGACGGCTGCATGGTGCACAACCCGAAGTACGACTTCAACGATCGCAACCTGCCGATCGGCGCGGCGTTCTGGACGCGCCTCGTGGAGCGTTACCTCGGGCAGTAACCCCGGCGGCGGCACGCGACGAGCGGCCGGCGCTTCCGGCCGCATTGAGAGGAGAGACGAACGATGCAGAAAGACCATCTCGCGCTGCACCCCGCGTCGACGGGCGCCGCCGCAACCGATGCGCATGGCGCGCCGGCCGTCACGAAGCGCGGCGCGATCGCGGCGGCCGTGATCGGCAACTGGCTGGAGTTCTTCGATTTCACCGTGTACGGCTTTTTCGCGGTGCTGATCGGCAAGCTGTTCTTCCCGTCGAGCGATCCGACCACGTCGCTCTTGCTGTCGGTCGCGACGTTCGCCGCCGGTTTCTTCACGCGGCCGCTCGGCAGCGTCGTGCTCGGCGTCTATGCGGACCGCAAGGGCCGCAAGGCCGCGTTGAACCTGACGATCATGCTGATGGCGCTCGGCACCGGCCTGATCGCGATCGCGCCGACCTACGCGCAGGTCGGCGTAGCCGCGCCGCTGCTGGTGGTCTTCGCGCGGCTGATGCAGGGCTTCTCGCAGGGCGGCGAGTTCGGCGCGGCGACGTCCACGCTGATCGAGCAGGGCGGCACGTCGCACCGCGCGTTCCGCGCGAGCTGGCAGCTCGCGACGCAGGGCGGTGCGGCGCTGATGGGTTCGGGCTTCGCGGCGCTGCTGTCGAACACGCTGACGAAGGACGCGCTCGAGGGCTGGGGCTGGCGCCTGCCGTTCCTCGTGGGCGTGCTGATCGCGCCGGTGGGCATGTACTTGCGGCGCCGGCTCGCGGACGATGCGCCCGGCGACAACCACCACGGGATCGAACGCGGCGTGCTGCGCGAGTTGTTCTCGCAGCACACGCGCACGGTGCTGCTGCTGATGCTGACGGTGATGGGCGGCACGGTGTCGACCTACATCCTGACCTTCTACATGCCGACCTATGCGATCCACACGCTCGGGCTGCCGATGAAGCTGTCGATGTTCGTCGGCGTCGCGTCGGGCTGCGTGATGCTGGTGACGTGTCCGCTGTTCGGCTGGCTGTCGGATCGCCTCGGCAGCCGGCGCCTGCCGATCTTCGTCGGGCGCGGCGTGCTGGTGCTGCTGCTGTTCCCGGCGTTCTGGCTGATGAACCATCATCCGACGCTGTCGGTGATCCTGCCGCTGACCGCGCTGATGCTGCTGTTCTATTCGCTCGGGTCGGCTTCCGAAATGGCGCTGATGTGCGAATCGCTGCCGCGCCACGTACGCGCGACGGGCATTTCGATCGCATATGCGCTCGCGGTGACGATCTTCGGCGGCACCGCGCAGCTGATCGCGACCTGGCTGGTGAAGACGACGGGCAGCAAGCTCGCGCCGGCCGGCTATGTGGCCGCGTGCGTGGTGCTGTCGCTGATCGCGGTCGCGATGCTGCGCGAGACGGCGCGCGAGTCGATGGACTGATGCGGGATGCCGCTGTCCGAAGCGACGCGGTGCAATTTCGTTCTCGTCAAATTGACGGGGCTGTGCCGCATCCTTAAATTGGGCGATGCGGAGGGAGCTCCGCGTTCCGAGAGAAGGACGTTGCAAGCAGAGTCTGAGGGTTGAGCGGGCGGCTTATGCCGCCCGTCTTTATATCCGCGCTATCCGCGAATGACCGTGTTGCCGATCCGGCGGGCGAAGTCACCGCTCACCCGCGCCGCGCGACCAGTTCCGACACCGTCTGCGCGGCCTGCTGCAGCGGCCCGAGAAACTCCCTCACCATCTGCTTCGCGGTGTGCCGCTGCGCGTTGCCGCTGATGTTCATCGCGGCGATCACCTGTCCGCGCCGGTTGCGGATCGGCGCGGAGATCGACATCAAGCCCACTTCGAGTTCCTGGTCGACCACGGCCCAGCCTTGCTGGCGCACCTGTGCGATCGTCGCCTTCAGTTCGCCGATGTCGGTGATCGTGCGCGGCGTATGCGCGCGGATGCCGCTCTGCGCGAGCGTTTCGTCGAGCGCCGCGTCGTCGAGCGCGGACAGCAGCACGCGGCCCATCGACGTGCAGTACGCGGGCAGGCGGCTGCCGATCGACAGGTTGATCGTCATGATCTTGCGGGTCGGCACGCGCAGCACGTAGACGATCTCGGTGCGGTCGAGCACGGCGGCCGAGCAGCTTTCGTGGATCTGCGCGGACAACTGCTCCATCACCGGATCGGCGAGATTCCAGAACGGCATCGACGTGAGATACGCGAAGCCGAGCTCGAGGATCTTCGGCGTGAGCCGGAACAGCCGGCCGTCCGCCTCGACGTAGCCGAGCGTCTGCAGCGTCAGCAGGATCCGGCGTGCGCCGGCACGCGTGAGCCCGGTGGACGAGGCGACCTCGGTGAGCGTCTGCTCCGGGCGCTGGGCGTCGAATGCGCGGATCACCGCGAGGCCGCGCGCGAACGACTGCACATAGGAGTCGCCCGGTTTCGTCTGGATGTCTTCGGTTGTCATGAACGGTCGGATTGTCGTGCAGCCGAGAAGATAGCGCATGGGGCCTGACACGCCAACCGCACGGCGGACCGGGCGCTTGACAGGTCGTCCCCGCACTCCCTATGATGCGTTGAACGTTCGATACACGATCTTATGTTCGTATATAGAACATTTAAGCGCATCCCGGCGGGCAAAGCAAGGGGCGCGTTTCACTCACTTCCCAGCTTGCATGAGACCGGAGACACTGATGACCGAAGCTTTTCTGTGTGATGCGATTCGTACCCCGATCGGCCGCTACGGCGGCGCGCTCTCCGGCGTGCGCGCCGACGACCTCGGCGCGGTGCCGCTCAAGGCGCTCGTCGAGCGCAACCGCGACGTCGACTGGACGGCGATCGACGACGTGATCTACGGCTGCGCGAACCAGGCCGGTGAGGACAACCGCAACGTCGCGCGCATGTCCGCGCTGCTCGCGGGTTTGCCGGAGGGCGTGCCGGGTTCGACGATCAACCGCCTGTGCGGTTCCGGGATGGACGCGGTCGGCGTGGCCGCGCGTGCGATCAAGTCGGGCGAAGCCGCGCTGATGGTGGCTGGCGGCGTCGAAAGCATGACGCGCGCGCCGTTCGTGATGGGCAAGGCCGCCAGCGCGTTCGCGCGCCAGGCCGACATCTACGACACGACGATCGGCTGGCGCTTCGTCAATCCGCTGATGAAACAGCTGCATGGCGTCGATTCGATGCCGGAGACGGCCGAAAACGTCGCTGTCGACTACAACGTCAGCCGCGCCGATCAGGACCTGTTCGCACTGCGCAGCCAGCAGAAGGCCGCGCGTGCGCAGCAGGACGGCACGCTCGCCGAGGAAATCGTACCGGTCACGATTCCGCAGAAGAAGGGCGACCCGGTCGTCTTTGCGCGTGACGAGCATCCGCGCGAAACGTCGCTCGAGACACTCGCGAAGCTGAAGGGCGTCGTGCGCCCGGACGGCTCGGTGACGGCCGGCAACGCGTCGGGCGTCAACGACGGCGCCGCCGCGCTGCTGCTCGCGAACGCGGAAGCCGCGAAGCGCTTCGGCCTGACGCCGCGTGCGCGCGTGCTCGGTATCGCGACGGCCGGCGTCGCGCCGCGCGTGATGGGCATCGGCCCGGCGCCGGCCACGCAGAAGCTGCTCGCGCGGCTCGGGATGACGATCGACCAGTTCGACGTGATCGAGCTGAACGAGGCATTCGCGTCGCAGGGTCTCGCGGTGCTGCGCATGCTCGGCGTCGCCGACGACGATCCGCGCGTGAACCCGAACGGCGGCGCGATCGCGCTCGGCCATCCGCTCGGCGCGTCGGGTGCGCGTCTCGTGACGACCGCGATGTACCAGCTGCATCGCACCAACGGCCGCTTCGCACTGTGCACGATGTGCATCGGCGTCGGCCAGGGTATCGCGATCGCGATCGAGCGCGTCTGATCGCGCGATGCGGCGAAGCGCGCGGAATGCGCGCCGCTTGGCCGTACCTTTCCGGACGATGTGGCCGGCACGAGAAGATCGTCGTGTCGGCCACATCGTCATTCAGCCTCGTGATAGCCGCGCGATGCGCGCCGCGAGCGCGTCGATCTCGGTATCCGCGAACACCTCGATGCCATGCTGGCGCAGCAACGCCGCCGTCACACCGGCGCCGGCATGCCGCCGGCCCGCAAAACTCCCGTCGTAAATGAAGCTGCTTCCGCACGACGGACTTCCGTCCGCCAGGATCGCGAAGCGGCAGTCGTGCGCGCGTGCCAGCGCGAGCGCGGTGTGCGCGCCGTCGACGAACGGGGCCGTCACGTCGGTGCCGTGCACGTCGACGATGCGCGCGGCACCCGACAGCACGCGTTGCCCCGATTCGCCTGCCGCGATCTCGGCGGGCGGACGCGGCACGCTCAATCCCCCTGCCAGTTCCGGACACACGGGCACCAGACGCCCTTCACGCCGCCATCGTGCGAGCGTTTCATGCGCGGCGGTCCTCGCCGAGCCGTTGTAGCGGACGGGGTGGCCGAGCACGCACATGCTGACGAGGATCTTCGGCGTGACCGGCGGCTGCGGCGTGTTCTGCAATGTCGTTCTCCGTGCGGGCGGTGTCGGGCGCGCGGAAATGTTGCGCGCGGGTGGCGTTCGCGCGCGTCAGGCCGTCGGCGCTTCCAGATGGATGTCCTCCGGCTCGAGCGCGTACAACGCCGGGTCGGGCGATGCGCTGACGGTGAAACCGAGGCGCAGGTAGAAGTCGATCGTGCGCTGCGACGGCGTCGCGGACACGTAGAGCCGTGCGGCGCCCATCGTCCGTGCCTGCGCGCGGGCCGCGCGATAGAGATGCGCGCCGAGCCCGCAACCGCGCCAGTCCTGACTCACGTGCAGGAACTTCAGCTGCAGCATGTCGCGTCGCGGGCCGAGCGGATCGGCGTCCACGATGACCGCCGCGACCAGCCGCGCGCCGTCGAACATGCCGAGACACCAGCCGCCGCGATCGTGACAGTCGAGCAGGATCGGCGTGTAATGCTCGGCTTCGCCGTCGGGCCAGCCGCGCACGTCGTAGAAGTCGGGGACGAGCTGCAGTTCGCCGTCGCGCAGCGCGTACAGATGATGGATGATCTCGCGCCGGTCGATGGTCCAGACGAGCGGCAGTTCGTCGCGGGTGAGCAGGCGTGCCGAGAGTGCGTCGCGTTCGGTGGAGGTGCGGCGTGTCATGCGGTGGTCCGGTGTGCAGCGCGTTGCGTGTGGTTGGGTGGGGGCGGCCGCGTGCCTGCTGCGGCGCCGCGCATGTTGTGCATGTCGTGCGTTTGCGGAACGCGCATCGTGTCGCGATCGCGGAAAAGCGCGGCCTGATCGTGTCTGTCGCCGTCATGCGCAGGCCGTGCCGTATTCCGGGGCGGCCGATTCAATTGCAGCCGGGATTTTTTCATCGAGTTCAAATGCCGGTCGAATGGAGCAGATCAGGCAGAGTCGTTTCGCTGCGCGCAACGGCTGCGCAGATTGGCTCGTTGCGCGGGGTTATTCCATAAAGCATCGGTTCACTTTCGCAAAGCGTCGGATGTGATTATCGCCGGATGACTTGATCGAAATCATGCAGATGACCGAATTCGATCTTTCATGCGCTTCCGGATTAAGGTTTTTCCGGAGGGTGCCGACAGCAAGGACGAGACCGTCGTAAAGCGATAAACCGTTTTTCGGCTACTGAGCGTGATTTTCGCGCTGCGCGGATCCTGCAGCCGGATCCGCCTTTCGGAGCCCTGCATGCGCAACAACCAGCCTGTCACCCAACAAGAATTCGAATTTCCCGACGACGTCACGCTGATGTCGACCACCGATGCGGACAGCATCATCACATACGCGAATACGACGTTCGCGTATGTGAGCGGCTTCTCGACCGACGAACTCGTCGGCGAGCCGCACAACGTCGTGCGGCACCCGGACATGCCGAAAGAGGCGTTCGCCGACATGTGGGCGACGCTGAAGAACGGCGAACCGTGGACGGCGCTCGTGAAGAACCGCCGCAGGAACGGCGATCACTACTGGGTGCGCGCGAACGCGGTGCCGGTGATGCGCGACGGGCAGCCGACGGGCTACATGTCGGTGCGTACCAGCGCGCCGCGCGACGAGATCGCGGCGGCCGACGCGCTGTACCGCGCGTTCCGCGAAGGCAAGGCCGGCAATCGCCGTTTCCACAAGGGGCTGATCGTCCGTACCGGGCTGATGCGTGTCGCGTCGCTGTTCCAGACGATGTCGGTGCGCGCGCGCGTTCATTCGACCCTGTGCGTGCTGGCACCGGCCGTCGTCGGCGCGGGGTGGGCGTGCGGGCTGACCGGCGGCGGGCTCGCGGCGTTTGCCTGTGCGGCGGTCGGTGTGGCGGTGGCGGCCGGCCTGTGGCTCGACGCGCAGATCGTGCGTCCGCTGATTCAGTTGCGCGACCAGGCGTTGCGCGTCGCGACCGGCGCAAGCCGCCGCGGCGTGCGGATGAACCGCGTCGACGAGATCGGCATGACGTTGCGTACGATCAACCAGCTCGGGCTGATGTTCCGCTGGCTCGTCGACGACGTCAGCGAGCAGGTGCACAACGTGCAACGCGCGAGCAACGAGATCGCCCAGGGCAACAACGACCTGAGCGCGCGCACCGAACAGGCCGCGTCGAGCGTGCAGGAGACCGCCGCGTCGATGGCCGAGATGACGGCCACCGTCGACAGCAATGCGGAGACCGCACTGCAAGCGAACCGGCTCGCCGTGTCCGCGAGCGAGGCGGCCGAGCGCGGCGGGCAGGCGGTGAGCGAAGTCGTCACGACGATGAACGACATTACCGACAGCTCGCGCAGGATCGCCGACATCATCGGCGTGATCGACGGCATCGCGTTCCAGACCAACATCCTTGCGCTGAATGCGGCGGTCGAGGCGGCGCGCGCGGGCGAACAGGGGCGCGGTTTCGCGGTGGTCGCCGGTGAGGTGCGGGCGCTCGCGCAGCGCAGCGCGAACGCGGCGAAGGAAATCAAGACACTGATCGGCGCGAGCGTCGAGCGGGTCGAATCGGGGGCGCGGCGGGTCGACGATGCAGGCAGGACGATGGAGGACATCGTCACGCAGGTGAAGCGCGTGTCGGATCTGATCGCGGAAATCAGCTCGTCGACGGCCGAGCAGAGCACCGGGGTTGCGCAGGTTGATCAGGCGGTCGTGCATCTGGACAACATCACGCAGCAGAACGCGGCGCTGGTCGAGCAGAGCGCGGCGGCGTCGGAAAGCCTGAAGCAGCAGGCGACGCGGCTCGTGGACGCGGTGAACGTGTTTCGGTGATCGTCGGGGGCGCGCTCCCGCCACTGCGAGGCAACGCGAAGCAAATCGGGGCAAGGCGGCGAAATCCCCGATTTTCGTTTCGATTTACATGAATTAAACGAGAGAGATTCGCATTCTCGATTCCGGATCGACTCGTGAATCCCGTCGGAACAAGCGCCGGAATGGTCAGACGATTGATGCTGCAAGTGTTTGATAAAGCTGGATTTTTATTTACGTATAAACAAAACGTTCGGCTGGATCAAGATGATGCGAAATTCATGCATATTTACCCGAAGCCGGCATAATGTTTTCGCCGGATTTGCCGAAAGCGCAGGAGTCTGATCGAACGCATGCGGGACGACCGCGATGCGTACGGTCTCGGTTCAATCCACAAGCGGACGCCAAGATCCGCAACCTGGGAACTCCACACCATGCGCAATAACCAGCCTGTCACGCAACGCGAATTCGATTTTCCCGACGGCGCGACGCTGATGTCGACCACCGACGCGGACAGTTACATCAAGTACGCGAATGCCGCGTTCATTCAGGTCAGCGGATTTTCCCCCGAGGAGATCGAAGGTCAGCCACACAACGTCGTGCGGCACCCGGACATGCCGAAGGAGGCATTCGCCGACATGTGGGCGACGCTGAAGAACGGCGAACCGTGGACCGCGCTCGTGAAGAACCGTCGCAAGAACGGCGATCATTACTGGGTCCGTTCGAATACGGTGCCGGTGATGCGCAACGGGCAGCCGACGGGTTACATGTCGGTGCGCACCAAGGCGTCGCGCGACGAGATCGCGGCGGCCGACGCGCTGTATCGCGCGTTCCGCGAAGGCAAGGCCGGCAATCGCCGTTTCCACAAGGGGCTGATCGTCCGTACCGGGCTGATGCGTGTCGCGTCGCTGTTCCAGACGATGTCGGTGCGCGCGCGCGTTCATTCGACCCTGTGCGTGCTGGCGCCGGCCGTCGTCGGCGCGGGGTGGGCGTGCGGGCTGACCGGCGGCGGGCTCGCGGCGTTTGCCGGTGCGGCGGTCGGTGTGGCGGTGGCGGCCGGCCTGTGGCTCGACGCGCAGATCGTGCGTCCGCTGATTCAGTTGCGCGACCAGGCGTTGCGCGTCGCGACCGGCG